>NZ_JAMXSP010000059.1:0-6879 GCF_025457485.1 Hallella absiana | reverse complement strand
GAAAGCCTTCAGGTCATGCCTGAAGGGAATAAGGGATATACCCTTCTTTTTCTATAGATGTGTTACTGTCTTTGGTTAGGCAGCGGCATCTGCCCGCCACGGACAATCCCCCTTGGGCCGAAAAGTTTATATACTTTTTATGGTCTATTTCATTAACTTAATAGTGTCCGAATATTTATTCTGTATAAGTATTAAGCTTCTGAAGTAGTGATAATAAGCATTTATAAAATCCCTATCGAGAAGGCTCATTTTTACTAAACAAAAACTATGTATAGAAAATTCAAATCAATAGCAGATACTGATATTTTGTCTGACAATCTGCTTAGTATCATAGAGGCTGGCGCTTGCAACTCTGGCTGTAAGCCATCTTGCTATCAAGGCAGGTCAAAGCACGGTACAGTGATAATACCAACAACATTCTGCCCTAAATCAGATACTATATGTATTTCACCATCAATTGAATCGGCTTCAAGTATTACCGCTATTCATTCAGACAATAATGAAATACAGGAATGATACACCCTCTTACAATAATTAAGAAATATAATTAAAAAATGCACAAGAATCTAATATTCAATCCAAAGTATCTGTTGCGAAATGATGTCGATCGGGTGTTATTGACTAACAAACGAGATTTTCCACGTAACGGCATCTATTATTTTGTGCATCCTATTCATGCGATGCTGTTGAGCCATTTCAATGGCGCAGAAGACATGAATACGACTATAAGCAAAATCTGTAAGGATTTCAACATCAACATGGATGTTGCGAAGAGATTGATTGATCCTATCATCAAGAATCAGGAAGAAGTCACTTATAGATACGATGGAAACGTTTTCACCTTGCCACCAGAGATTCTGGTTGAGAACAGTAGCAACATGATAAGGAGTGATTTAAACGAAGAGAACTATGAGATTGACAAACCTCTCAATTTCTCTCGACGTAGATTAGGTCGTCCTGTCACTTTAATTTTCTGTATTAACCTTAAGTGCTATACAGACTGCGTGTATTGCTATGCCAACAGAAAGGCCCACTACAAGGCCATGACCCCAGACCAATGGGTTAACCTTATCTACGAGGCTAAGGAGGAAGGAATTGCATCAATTGAACTCACAGGTGGTGAATTCTATCTTAATCCAGAGTGGGATAAGATAGCCAAAGCTTTACTTGACTGCGGTTACGATTGCGAGGCTTCTACAAAAGTGCCATTGTCAAAAGAAACCATAGATAGGGCTGCCGCCATAGGAATTAAAAAGATCCAGTTCTCACTTGATACCCTAGATGCAGAAACGGCAGTGACCGATCTATGTGTTAATAAAAACTATACATCGCTGATTAAGGATAGTATCAAATATTGCGACCAAAAAGGAATTAACGTCGTGATCAAACCTACCTTGACAAAGCAGACTGCCACTAAGGAAAACGTTGGTCAGATAATTGACTTTGTCAAAGAGCTGAAGCATGTAGACAGATGTGTTTTCACGATTATCGGTTACAGTATGTACAAGACTGACCAAAACTACCTTGACATTCGTCCTTCAAAAGAACAAATGGAAGAGGTCGCTAATTTGGTAATCCATCGTTCTTCAGAAGTCAGTTGCCCAATGTATAATGACAACGGCCTTACTTCTGCGTCAGAGCTTTGCAGCTATAAGGCCTTTAAGAATCGTGCTTTATGCACAGCTAACGTGGATGGGCTCGTAATTTTGCCAGATGGCCAAGTATCTGTATGTGAAGAGATGTATTGGCATCAGGCCTTCTTGCTTGGTGATGTGAAGAAAAACACAATAAAGGAAATCTGGAATTCTGAGAAGGCATTGAAGTTATGGAATATTTCTCAGGAGGATATTCCAGAAGACTCTAAATGCCACACCTGCCAAGAATTTAATAAATGTCGTCGTGGTTTGGGCGTATGCTGGAAAATGGCTATGCAGGCATACGGATTAGACAAGTATTACTATCCTGATCCGAGATGTCCTCGTGCGACAACACCAGTGCATCCGTTTTGCTTTGATTGATTGGTCATGAAAGAGGTAATATTTGAAGCTTGTTCAAAGGAATCCCTTAAAGATTCCTTTGAATCTTTAGGCCTTGCTATACCTGACAGACCTGGATTTTTAACATTTTCTGCTGCGGTTGAGGGAGAGATCATGGGGTATGCGTTGTTGCAACCATCTGAGGGAAATACATTAGTGATGAACTATTTGTATATTGAGCCAATTTTCCGAGATTGTGGCGTAGGTTCTTCTTTTCTTGTATTCATAAAAGACTACGTTAAGACGAAGTATCCATCAGTGAAACTCATTGTAAGGTATAGTAGTGAAATGAATCTGAGTAAAATACGACATTTCTTTCAGGCTAACAATTGTGGCCCAGAAAAGTATGCAATTTCAAATTACTATTTTACCTTTGATACATGGGTTAACAAGATTATCCCGTTCTGTGCCATTGATTATTCAACGGAAGTGACATGTCTGGAATTTAGTGAACTTACGAGCAAGCAGATTGAAGATATTAATACCAAGTCTGCAGCTGAGGAAATGTCGAAACATATGAATCCTCTAAACTGTCAGTACAATCCTTCAACTGATATATGGCTTTTCATGTATGATCATAATTCGGATTTGATAGGTTGGTGTTACACTTCTCATAATAATAAAGGTCTGCTACATATTCATGGTGTTTACGTCTTTGAAAAATACCGCAGGAATTATCTCGGAATCTATTCGTGGACGGCAACACACAAGTGGTACACATCCCACAATATTTATGTTAGGGATATCACATTTGAAGTAGAAAAAACTGATAAAAAGCTATATAGATTTTATAAGACTATTTATGGTGATTGGCTGTCGAAAGACATTGATTACTATGTGAGAGAAGTATGACAAAATATCCATTCTACCTACAGCTCGACAGTCATGATTGTGGACCGACATGCCTGCGTATGATATGCAAATTCTATGGAAAGAGTTTTTCAGAATACTATATGCATAAGATATGCTTTACCAAAAGAACAGGTACAAGCCTTCTCGGAATAAAAGATGCAGCAGAAGATCTTGGATTCGAAGTAATCGGTGCCAAAGTAGACATAAACAAGCTTGTCTCAATTAATTCTTTTCCATGTATTGTGCAATGGAGCAAGAAACACTTTGTCGTAGTGTATGAAATTGGTGATAACTATGTAAAAGTAGGTGACCCAAGTTCGGGTATTCTAAAATATCCAATTGAGAAATTCTGTCAGTGTTGGCTTCCTTTGCAAGACGGGAATGATGGTCATCAAGGAATCGTATTGTTTTTAGAACCCACACAGAAATTTTATGCCATCAACGATGTGAAGATGAATCAGCAAGTAAATAAGATGAGGCTTAGCGACCTTATCCCATTCTTATCACCGCACAAGTCTTTTCTAGTTGGATTGTTCTTGTCGGTAGCTATGACTAGCTTGATAAATCTCATATTCCCATTCCTTACCCAGTCTATTGTTGATATCGGTATAGGTAACAAAAGTTTGAAATTTATCATCATCGTGTTCATATGCGAACTTTCATTGAGTTTGGGTGGAACCATTAATTCATATTTAAGTAATTGGTTTGTACTTCATATAAGCAGCCGATTGAATATTTCGCTTGTAAGTGCATTCCTTGTTAAGTTAATGCGACTTCCTATCTCCTTCTTTACAAAAAGGATGGTTGGTGATTTGTTGCAACGGCTTTCTGATTTCTCTCGGATAGAGCAATTCCTCACAAATACGGTAATAAGCATAATTATGGCAATGCTCGGGTTTATCGTATATGGATATGTTTTGCTTCGCTATGGGGCGGCCTTCCTCATGATATTTTTAGCAGGCGCAATTCTCTATGTAACTTGGGTTTTGCTGTTTTTACAAAAACGCAAAAAGATTGACTACATGCGGTTTCAGGGTAGCTCTGAAAACCAAACAAACATAATACATATGATAGCTGGAATGCAGGATATTAAACTTAATAATTGTGAGGGCATTCAGTTGAAGAAATGGCAGAAAATTCAGTATAAGCTATACAATATTAATATACAGGGATTGTCGTTAGCACAAGCTCAATCAATTGGAGGCTCGCTAATTAACGAGTTAAAGAATATCATTATATCTTTTATGGCTGCTTACTACGTTATTTCGGGCAACATAACACTCGGCATGATGATGGCAATTCAATATCTTGTGGGGCAATTGAACGGGCCACTCTTCCAAATTATCGGCTTTATTCAATCTCTTCAAGATACTAGAATTAGTGCAGAACGGATAAATGAAATCAACATGAATGATGATGAAGACTCTCTTAATGCTGGTAAGATAAGCCACATAGCAGTAGGACTAGATATTAAGTTGAAACACGTAGACTTTCATTATAATGGGCCACGCTCGCCTAAGGTGTTGGACGATATTAATCTCACTATCAAGGGTGGAAGAGTTACAGCTATTGTTGGAGAAAGTGGTAGCGGAAAAACTACATTGATGAAACTCTTACTCGGCTTTTTCGAACCCACCCAAGGTGAAATTTATGTAGGTGCCACAAGTCTTAACGATATAGACAAGAGGAGTTGGAAAAAATGTTGTTCAGCGGTATTACAAGACGGATATATTTTTACAGACTCTATAAAGGACAATATTGGATTGATTGATGAACATCCAAATGACAAGATGGTAAGAGAATCTGCACATAAGGCTTGTATTGATGAATTTATAGACTCATTACCATTGAAATACGAGACCATCATTGGGACGGATGGAAATTCCGTAAGTATGGGCCAGAAACAACGCATTCTAATTGCTAGAGCTATCTATAAAAACTCCCGCTATCTCTTCCTAGACGAAGCAACTAACTCGTTAGATGCTAACAACGAGCAACGAATCATAAAAAATCTAGACAACTTTTACAAAGGTAAAACCGTTGTGGTAATTGCTCATAGAATTAGCACTGTTGTTAATGCAGATAATATTGTGGTGATGAGGAAAGGTAAAATTGTCGAACAAGGAACCAATGTATCGTTGTTAGAGCGAAGAGGATACTATTATGATTTGGTTAAGAATCAACTAAACATTGGATAGATAAGGAGTATAGCAATGAATATCAAATATGTAAAAGAAATTAGCGATACAAAGTATCCCAAAGTAGTATTCCCCAAAATATTTCTCTTGTTGCTGGTCGTTTTCATATTCGCTCTTCTTTTTATTTTCTCACGTATAGACTTGGGTGATTATGTAACATCAAGAAACAATATATGGTCGAGCATGTCGTTATTACAATACATTTTAAAGAATATCATTTGAATGATGAAAGCATCTAAACGTTCGTTACTTTGGCCTGCCAACTACAAGGCTCTGTTACTTCTTGTAGCTTTTGTCTTAGAAGCTTCTGTCGTAAAGGCCAGTGACCAACATGTTTTTACAGATACCATACCCATAATAGAACACGAAGGGCATATATTGATGCCTGTAACGATAAATCACAAACTCAAACATCTTGTTTTTGACACAGGATGTATGAACTTATGTTTGTGGGGAAAGGATATCACTTCTAAAATGAAGTCTATTCGCAACAGTTCCGATAGTGTAAAAAAAGTAACGAATACCGATTTGGAAGTGGGCCGAGAACTTGTGTCTTTCGGAACGCAATGCGATTCGCTTATTGCTTGTTATCTTATTTTCCCTGATAAAATGAACGACAAGTGGGGCCGTATAGGGGATGGAACTATGGGATTCTGTCCGCTCATTAAAAGAGGGCTTGGCTATTTTGTCAAAGTAGATTTGAGAAAAGGTATAATGATAGTGTCCAACGATCACCGTTGGGTCAAGCAAACAAAAGGAATTAAGGTGAGCTACACGAAATGTGATGCTCTCCCGACATTCAATGTGACCATTGGCAAGAAACATAAAATGAGGATAGCTCTCGATTCGGGTGCCGCGCACTTTTGTACAGTTAGTTCAAGTATTCTTAATAAGTGGGAGAATACTGACAAAGACTTCAAGAACTGTAAGTCCTTTGAGAAGATGGTCTCAGAAAGTTATATTTGCGATACCACTCTCAATAAGAGAAAGGCTAGGGGGTACAAGTGTGACTTTGCCATCAAGTCATTCATAATAAAGGATGCCGTTGTTATTGAGAATCGCCCAGATCACATAGACTCCATAGGTGAGGAAATATTCCACAAAGCAGTCATATCTTTCGATCCATGGCATCGGAAAATTATTTTCCAGCCTTACGAAATGTGAATAATCGCAACAGAACGCAAGACGCATACCCGCACCTTCTACCTACGAGACAGCACGTAATGGATGCGGCTGCAACACGAGAGGTAGACAAAATACGTGATACGGCTGATAGCAGCTATACCGACTATAAGTTCTGTGTCAGTACCATGCGCAACTTCGAGCAAGAATTGTTGCGGCACGGGCGGAAAGTTATCGTACCCGATGACTTTCGTCAGAAGATGACAGTCATTCTGACGGATATGTGATACGAGACCGGTGAAAACACGGTTGATGAATAATATACCAAAATTGCGTTCAATACACAGGCTTCACGACTTCTACTCTCATTCCAAGGGCACTAATCCTGTTTTCCACGTTAATAGCCGTTAACGGCCGTAAATCATTAAAAATCAATAAAGTGACACTTTGTATTTGGGTTTTTGGGTGGCGCAAGTTATCTTTGCATCATGTTCGTACACAAGAAGCGCCACAGATCAGGTGCTTATAGCATCGAGGTTCTGAGAAAGGACGTATCCATCCATTTTAGGCCGCCTTTTCTATAAGCTGTAAATTTTCGACCTTTGCCGAAAATTTACAGCTTTATGTTTAATCTCAACGAGAATAACCAGTTTTTCCTCTCCAATTCCCCA
>NZ_JAMXSP010000058.1:0-7642 GCF_025457485.1 Hallella absiana | reverse complement strand
ATCTTTTCTTGTTCCATGACCGCAAAGGTAAGCAAAAAAAATAGTTTTAGCACGCTATCATATCAAGTTCTTTGGTTAGGCAGCGGCATCCGTCCGCCACGGACAATCCCCCTTGGGCCGTACTTACAATAAAGATGACATGTAAAGCGGAAGATAGGTTATACCATCCTCTACTTTATAGTCAGCTGCATGCAAAACAGTAGGAGTAGTCATATACTCTCCAAACTTATTCATACACTTCTTTAGGGAAGATAATGTGTAGTTCTTGCCGCTTTTGACTTCTATCGGACGGATATTGTGACGACTGGTCACTTTGTCCTTTTGAAGCAAGAAGTCTATTTCCATTCGTTCCTCGGCTTCTTCTGACGACTTACTGTAGAAAAAGAGCTTGTTACCGCTGGCTGTCAGCATCTGGGCCACGATATTCTCAATGAGCATTCCCTCGTTCACCTCCAGTTTTCCAAAGAGCAGTTTTTGGTAAATCTCAGACGAGACGATGCTCTTTTCATCAAAAGCATGGCTGATTAACAAGCCCGTATCGTTCATATAACACTTCAATGTCGTACGGTCTTCGTTCATCTTCAGTCCGATGTTCGGCTCTGTCGAATTGTAGCAGATGTTGACAACCCTCGCGTCCTTCAGCCAGAAGAATGCATCGTCCCAATCGCGATATTTCGCGCCTGGTTTCAGGGCTGACAACCGAAACTTCTTTTCGTGCTTGGAGAGCTGGGGAGGAATCTGGTCGAAGATAGACACCACCTTGTCTGCTTTCTCACCTGCATAGTTGAAGATGTCATTACGATAGATAGTCAGCACATCGCGCTTTGCTGCATCTACGGCATCAAAGTCTTTGGTCTCAACATACTTTTTGACGGCTTGCGGCATTCCTCCAACTATCATATAGAGACGGAAAGCATCCATTGCCTGACGATGGAAAGCCTGTCCCATCGGCTTCCTCTCTACATACATTTTCCGTATCAAGTCCATCAGCATATCATTACCTGTAGCCCAAAGAAACTCTTCAAAGTCCATCGGGTACATCTGAATAGAACGTTCTTCCGATGGAATCACGATGCCTTGTGTGTTTTTCTTGATACTTACCAAAGATCCCGTCTCAATGTAGTCATATCTTCTGTCGGCCACCAGAAACTTGATGGCTGCTCTCGCTCTGGGACATAACTGTATCTCATCAAGGATAATAAGCGACTTGCGCTCATGGAGCCTTACCTTATAGTGCTGACTCAGATAGAGGAACAACGTGTCGAGGTCTTCCAGATAGAGGTCAAACCAATCTCTTACCATCTGGGGAGCCTTATTGAAGTCAATGAGGATGTATGACTCATACTCATTCTTGGCGAATTCCTCTACGATATAACTCTTTCCGATACGTCGTGCTCCCTCTACGAGTAGTGCCACCTCACCATTTCTTTTCTCCTTCCAATCAAGGAGTTGCTGATATATTTTACGCTTCATAATGATGTCATCCGCACCTTTTTGCGATTTATTAGCTTTCATATTTTACACTTTTTTGAGATTTTACACGATGCAAATATACACATTTTTGAGATTTTCTGCAAGAGTTTTGACGAAAAAGCATAAGATATTTGATTATTTTAACTCAACATTCGCAAGTGAATTTTTGGTGTTCTAATTCTGTATATTCATGCACGAACATGGCGTGCAGATGTGAGTTTCCACAGATGGCCGCCCGCATCAGCTCGTTGTAGTCTGCAGATATCAGTCCAGCAATCTCAGTCACGACTTCAACAATAAGCAACCAAACTTTGTCGACAATAGTGAGTTCAGCCGTTCCGATTGTTATCTCTCCGAACAATCCTCCAATGGTCTCATAAGAGTCAAACCGCTTCATAAAGCATAGAATGTTGTATTGCAACATTGTCAGTGGGATGCTGGCAACTTGCGCCGTGAAGTTGCGGGCCTGGCATTTTCCCAATCCGAGATAACCTTTCATCTCTTCAAAACTGACTTCAATAACCAAGCGCAGGACATACAATGAGAAGTGCCATTACATGCAAATGAGCCGAAGCCTCTGTAATATGAGCGAAGAAGCACAGGACAGGGCGACGGGTGCTATGAAGGATATATCGTCCAAGGCCGTCTTCGAATAGATCCTGATAACATTGTTGCGCTCCAAAAGGATGAAATCTTTGTCTTTGGCAGCAATATTGACGGGGCGCACAATGATGGTGCTGCATACTATGCCCTACAGCATTTCGGTGCAAAGTTCGGTCTGGCTGAAGGTATTCTGGGGCAGAGCTACGCCATCCCGACTGACGGTAATTCGTATGAGGAGCTGAAAAAGGCGATCGAGCGGTTTACGGAATATGCGGTATTCCATCCTCAGTACAAGTTCATGCTTACCGCCATCGGAACTGGTAATGCGGGCTACGAGGTCCGGCAGATAGCTCCGCTCTTCCGACAAGCCTATGCCTTTGGCAACGTGTATGTGCCGCGAAGCTTCATGCCATATATCGATAATACAAATGTTCCATACTAACGAAAGAGATGGTGTCATGATAGATATATTTTCTTCATGACACCATACTCTTTACAAATAATTTACTACCTTTGCACCATGCATCCATAGAGTTGCCTTCGGGCACGCCAACCGAGCAGTCAGCCACGGTGGTACAATGATGGGATGTGAATTGCAGAACAATTAAAACTGACTTGTATGTACAACAGACTTGTATTGAATGAGCCGCACGCCTCCTTGGAGGGACTTTATGATGCGGACAAGAGCTATTGGAATGTCGATGCCGACTTCCTTAATAATGTGGTCATCAAATGGACAGACTGGCACACAGACTACCTCTTTCATGGGCTGCGTGACGACCGCATCAAGACCGTCCGCTTTCCCTATTCCCGTTTCATTGTAGATGCTGAGCGTCTTTGGAAAGATCCGTTGGAGAGTGTAGGACAAGGCATTGTCTATAAAAACTTCGACGGACATCAGCGGAATGTGCCCCTGCATTCCGAGCAAGACCTTCTCTGTCTTTGGAAGTGGCATCAGCAGCGTTTGAGCTCCTGCCTTACAGAAGATGCGTTGCTTTTGGACTGTCATTCTTTCCCCGAAGAGTTGAGCGACGTTGACATCTGCATCGGCTTCAATGACGATTGGTCAAAGCCTTCCAAGGATACGATAGAGATGGCTGTCAACCATTTCATGGACTGCGGCTATAAGGTTGGTGTAAACACGCCTTACAGCAATTCTGAGACTCCCGATTGCCCTTTTCACTATCACTCTATGATGCTCGAAATTAACAAGCGGGCTTATCTGCAACCGGGCTCCATACAGTTGAGGAGCAACAATCTGAGGGATGACATAAGTAGAATGATGGACCGACTAATGAATTGATGACTATTGCAAACTATGCATAGAAAAATTGATAATTTACTGATGTATAAGAAAATAGAGCCATTACAAAAAGATATATTTAACCGCTTCAAGGGCTGTCTCTACGGTCAGGCTATCGGTGATGCACTCGGTCTTGGCACTGAGGGCATGACAGATGAGGATATGGCGTGGAAATATCCTCATGGATTGCAGCACTATAGTCAGATATTCCAGGACCGGCATCGCAAACGTTGGAAGGTTGGAGACTGGACAGACGACACCGACATGATGCTATGCATAGCACATGCCGTCATAGAGGACAATGGGGTGAGCTTCACCAACATTGCCAGGCATTTCAAAATGTGGGCTATGGATGAGCCGATGGGTATAGGTGAGAACACTTACAAAGTACTGAACATCGCCGACTATGTAGAGAAGCCTTTCGATGTCTCGAGAATAGTTTGGAAGATGAGCAGATGTCTGTCAGCAGCCAATGGCGGTCTGATGCGAACATCCGTAGTGGGACTCTTTCCCAATTGTGTGACGGACTGTGCCGGAAATATCTGCAAACTCACTCATTACGATCCACGCTGCGTAGGAAGTTGTGTCATCGTGTCCAGTCTCATCCATGCCTTGGTATATGGTGGCAAGGTGCCTGACTGTCAGGACATGATAAACACAGCTATGGAGTACGAGAAGCGGATAGCTGACTTCATCAATCTTGCATGGAATGAGAACGACATCACAAAGCTAATGGATGACGACCACATGGGCTACACCCTCGTAACACTGTCTGTGGCACTGTGGGCTTATTGGTATGCGGTCTCCTTTGAGGAAGGATTGTTGGCCGTCGTGAATGCCGGTGGCGATGCGGATACCAATGCAGCAGTAGCATGCGCTATCCTCGGAGCAAAGTTCGGATTCTGCACCATTCCGCAAGAATATGTTGAGGGGCTGATATACAAAGACCAACTCGATGATACAGTGGATGGCCTATGGCACGTATGCAACATGAGACAAAATAACCAGCACTGATTGCTAATATCATTTTTTAGCGTCACATGAAAAAGAAGAACAAGAAATCATGAAAGATAGAATCATACGATTAATCAACCAGATGCAATGCCGCATCTATGACAAGGATACCGAGATAGCATTGTCATTGCTCGCCGCCATAGCAGGGGAGAGTATCCTTCTGCTCGGTCCACCGGGTGTAGCCAAGTCGATGGTGGCACGGCGGTTGAAGTTGGCCTTCCGGCACGCCAAGGGTTTTGAATACCTGATGTCGCGTTTCTCTACGCCCGACGAGATCTTCGGACCGGTGAGCATTTCGAAACTCAAGGAGACGGACTCCTATGAGCGTTGTGTGGACGGTTATCTGCCTACTGCCGACGTGGTGTTCCTCGACGAGATGTGGAAGGCTGGGCCGGCCATACAGAACACGCTGCTCACGGTGATGAACGAGAAGCTTTTCCGCAATGGTAGCCATGAGCTCCACCTGCCTCTGAAACTTCTTGTTGCGGCAAGCAATGAGCTCCCCGCACAAGGCGAGGGCTTGGAGGCATTGTGGGACCGGTTCATCATCAGACTTGAGTGCAGAAACATCTCTAATGACCAGCTCTTCCTTGAGATGCTCACTACATCTGACGATTCCGTTATCGAGGTGAATGCCGATGACCAAATCAGCAACGAGGAATATGGGAAATGGTCCCGTGAGATTGACGACATCTCGATTTCACAGCCGGTACTTGATGCCATCATCGCTATCCGTAAGTCACTTAGGAGCGTCCGAGTGGATGCCGACAGTGAGCTGCGCAACATCTACGTGAGCGACCGCCGGTGGAAGAATATCGTCAGACTGCTCCGCGCATCAGCCTTTCTGCAGGACCGTAAGGACGCAGAACTTGAGGACATGGTGCCAATGTATCATTGTCTTTGGCAGGAGCCTGAGGAGCGAGATGCCGTGCGTAAGGTCGTCATACAATCCGTTTTCGCCATGTATGCCAACCGGTTGGCAGAATTGAAAACGGCATTGAAAGAGGAGATAAAAAACGCAAAAATCAAGAGGGCGGCAGGACAGATATCGGAGCGCAAGCTGCAACGGGACTGCGACAAGCGGCTCTACCATCAACTCTATTATCATGTGATAGGGAAGGGAATAAAAGAAACCTTCATCATGGCTTCTGACTTTCAGATGCTTCCATACTATATCAGATTCCATAAGGATGAGGAACCGGAGAAAGACATTATGTACAAAGAGAAGACCCTGCAAGGGAAGAACGTCATCCGCGTGTACTACGACCGGTTCGTCGCTCCTATCGGCAGTACCATGGTCAAACTTTCAAGAGACGATGATCATCTGTACATGGACGGCATTGAATACGACATTGAGAAAATACCAGACAATGAGCGAGACCTCTTCTCTAACACTGCCTCATCAGGTGCAGATAACGTACTGCGTGATTTCAGCAAGGAGATAGACGCGCTTGCCGATGACTTGCAGAAGACGGAGCATGCGGTCTACGACAACATCTTTGTCTCGGCGGCAGACAAGAAAGAGGTGAAGGACTATGTTGCGGCATTCTACAAGGAGATGGCGTTCACACGCCAGGATATTGGTAAAATCTACGACTGACAACTATGGAGAACAGAGACGAGACTTTCTGGCAGCATTACGAGCGTGGTGGTTTTATGGACGTGCATCGCTATCTGAAAATGGTGGGAAACTTCGTTGCTACGGGTGAGATCCCTTCCAAGAGCGACACGGTGAAATCACCGGATGCTCCATGGGATTCCTTCGACGATCCGTTGCTCGGATATCTCATCCGTCTGATGTCCGACCCGATGGTGCAGGTGAAGGTGCTCTCCAGCAAGGCTGCTGGCAAGGTTTTCTTTGTCACGGTGGGACGCTTCATCGTGAGCTGTCTCCACAACACGCAGTTCGAGAGCAAGCGCACTTGGACGGAATACAAGCAGAGCCGTGAGGTACCCGATCTCTCAGTTGGCGAGCGACGCCACTGGGAGAGCATCGTGGATAATATCGGCGAAAAGCACAAGGAGGACGGCTTCGATGAGAAGTTCTTTACCCAACTGTTTTCCACACCGGGTGGTACTGACAAGCAGGAAAACTGGGAAAAGCTGCGACACGACTGGCAGGAGGCCATCTTCGACCAGTTGTGCAGAAAGGAGTCTGAATGGATCCGCAGACAGGGACAGCAAGTGCCGATGCAATTGGAGACAGCCTACAAGCAGATGGCACGCATTACGCAGAAACTGGGTGCCAGTGATGACGATGCCGCCTCAGCCTACGACATGATGGACGGCACATGGTCGGAATCAGAGTTTGAGCGTCATCTCCAGGTCATCAAACTCCGTGACCGTTATCCCATCCTTGATGAGATTATCAAGAAAATGGGACGCAAGGCTGACGATGCTGGTAAGGAACGGCTCTGCGCGGCAGAAGGCACAAGCCTGATGATAGAGCACGCATCAGGCAGCGACATCGAGGGCATTACTATCGGCAATGATGTCAACGCACTGCTCCCTTCCGAGTGGGCGCAGTGTGCGGATGAGAGTTTGGAGAAGCTCTTCGTCTATAAATATCTTACGAAGCACTTGCAGGTCTTCCGTTACAAATCGAATATCAGCAAGCCGTCGCGTCGATTGTGTTTCACGTCGGCGAGCCGCCTCGGTCCCGTCATCATCTGCGTAGACACCTCCGCCAGTATGAAAGGACTGCCGGAGCGTGTGGAGAAACTGTTGGTGGAACAGCTTACGGCAATGGTACAGGAAGAACAACGCGACTGCTTCTTCATCGACTTCTCGGTATCGGCGCACCCCGTTGACCTGAAAGCGCAGCACTACAACCGCCTGTTCAAAGCCTTGGGCGCTACGGATAGGGATGTGCCGCGTAAGGAGCCGGTCATTCCTTTTATCAATGGCGGAACCAGTGCCAGGAACATGATGGGCATGATGTTCTCCTTGCTCGACGGTCATCACTATGCCAATGCCGACGTACTGTGGATCACCGACTTCGACATCCCCATGGAGACAGCCCTTGCCCGAAAGATGGCTGCCTACCAGCGCACAGGCACCCGTTTCTATGGCCTGCGGATAACGGATGGCGACATTAGCTCAACCAACAATCCTTGGGAACAGTATTTCAGGCCCAAGGGGGATTGTCCGTGGCGGACGGATGCCGCTGCCTAACCAAAGAACTTGATATGATAGCGTGCTAAAACTATTTTTTTTGCTTACCTTTGCGGTCATGGAACAAGAAAAGAT
>NZ_JAMXSP010000057.1:0-8435 GCF_025457485.1 Hallella absiana | reverse complement strand
TTTCTTGTTCCATGACCGCAAAGGTAAGCAAAAAAAATAGTTTTAGCACGCTATCATATCAAGTTCTTTGGTTAGGCAGCGGCATCCGTCCGCCACGGACAATCCCCCTTGGGCCATAATCAGACTACCAATCATGAAAACCACAGGAACGATCAAGAAAGTCCTGCCCGTTAAGACAGGCACGTCCAAGAAGGGCAGCATATGGGCCGCCCAGCAGTTTGTACTCAAGACTGATGATGGGGATATACTCCTTGAAGTCTTCGGTCAAAAGGAGATAGACGAGTATGCCATCACCGAGGGCGAGCAGCTGACGGTGAGCTACGTCCCCAAAGTTCAGGAAGTCGGAGACAAGGTGTTCGGCAAGAACAGCGTCACCGGCATCGAGCGTGACGAGTCCCAACCTTTTGCAGAGTAGCTTATGGCAATCTCCAGTATAGTAATAATTTTGGTTGTGCTCTTAGTATTGGATTACACAGGCATGATCATCCACGACCTCTTCATCAAGAAAGACCCCATGGAGTTCATGCCCAAGCCCAAGGACGTAGAGATCGACATCTCCGACGAGGCGGGGCAGTTCAAGCCTATCACCGTGGAGAAGTCCGAACCCAAGCAACCGCCTGTAACCGCTCACAGTACCTCATCTCATACACCGGAAGAGATAGTCACTGCACATCCCATTGCCGATGGAGAGTCCAGTGGAAAAGCCGATGGAGAGCAATCAGCCCCACCTTCTCCACCCTCAGCGACTCCATTCGGGTCAGACGATGCTAAGTTCGAAGGTAAGACTTCAGAAGACTTTGGTCCACGTCCAACCGACGCAGAAACACAGAAACGCATTAATGAGCTTGTCAAGCTTAGACGTGGTGAGATGTTGACCGATGAGATGACCGCTTCAAAGGATGACAGTCCATCCGCGTCAGAAAACGCAAAAGAGGACGAAGCCAACTCCTCCACCCCAGATGTCCGCATCATTGGTCCTGAGCATACAGTTTACCCTGATGTGCCGGATGCCGTAGGCAAAGAGTCCTCAAGAGAGAAAACTCCATCGGGGGCAAATTCCAAAGAAGTGACTCCGCCCACTCCTGCCCCTGCAAAGAAGTCAAGACCTCCCAAGCCCCCGAAGCAACCGGAGTTCCATAGCGACGCATTCTTTGACATTCTGAAAGTTCAGATTGATGACACCAAGCAGCACACAAAGTTGCAAGGAGCCCAGACTGCCGAACAAGTCAGCAAGGAAGCCAAGCGAGTCTCCCCTGACGATGCCCAAATGGCACTCAGACAAATCAACAATTTATGGGAAAAGAAAGAATCGGAACGCGTCCCTGATGAGGACGAACGTCAAGCGATAGAAAAATCTGAACGGTCGAACCGTGAGGTTCCGCCACAATTCAATATTTAGGTTTAGTTTCTCAAAAGAAAAATAGGTTTTAAAATGTTATTTAGAGTGTTACTTTTCATTTAGTAAAGATTGATTGATAAGACTGCTTCCGGAAGAGGGCTGCGCCGTGAGGCAAGGGGATCAGACGGCCACGTGAGTGGCACTCACTCATCTTCTATTTTCATGTGGTCTTTAAATTGTAACGTAATGAAAAATCTTAACCAACTTATGTTACAAACCATTTCAACAAAAACCATCATGAACTCCTGCATGAGCGCATGCAAGAGAATCCCCGTGAAGCGTGTAGCCGCCTTCCTCGGAATGTTCCTTTTCTGTGCCGTCATGACCTTCGCCCAGAGCAAGGGAGCCGGTGGATTCCAGAAAGCCATCACCGAGGTGTCGAGTTACCAGACCCCCGTCAGTAACTTAATGAAGGCCATTGCGGCAGTCATTGCCCTCGTCGGCGCATTCAGTATTTATTTCAAAATGCAGAATGGTGACCAGGACGTGAAAAAAGCCATCATGCTGGCTATTGGCGGTTGTGTAGCTTTCCTTGCAATGAGCGAGGCTTTGCCTTTGTTCTTCAAGTAGTTATAAGCTACAGTTAAACAAGGAGTCCGACTAACCGAAACATCGGAGTCGGACACCTTTTAACTCTGAATACTCTATCAAATACAATATATAATGTAAAACAATATCACAATAAAACTACGAGAAAATGGACATCAATTTCAACGGCATCCCTGTCTTCAAGGGACTCCAAAAGCCACTGGAGTTCATGGGCATCCGCGGCAGGTTCCTGACCTATGCCGCCGGAGCCATCGGCCTAAGCTTCCTCGGCTTCCTGCTGTCCTCCATCCTATTCGGCAAGCTTGTTGGCTTCATTGTCATGGTCTGCCTTGCCGCCGTGGGAATCATCTCCATTTACGTCAAGCAACGCAGCGGACTGCACAGCAAGAAACGCCACCGCGGCATCTACTTCTTTTACAAAATGTATGAGCGGTAGCCGCGAATGAAATATATAATAGACTACAGAAAATCGAAAACCAGTTACTACAAACATAACCTACCATGTCAAACAAGAAAAAGCCGCTTGACGGTCTCTTCGCCCAGCTCCAGGACATCAAGGATGGCTCCGGCAAGCTGCTGAACACGGTCCTCTTCTCGAAGAACGGCAATCCCTCCGTCATCATCGAGATAGAGAACCCCGTGCAGCAGTATGCCACGGATGCCGTGCAGTATGTCGCCTTCACCGACGTGCTGAACAACATCGTCCAGACCCTCGGCGAGGGCTATGCCCTGCAGAAGCAGGACGTGCTGTGCCGACAGAGCTACCACCACGATATCACCGACGATATGGAGTTCCTCACGCGCAGCTACTTCCGCTACTTCAATGGTCGACCCTATACCGAGATACGTACCTACCTCATTATCACGCAGGAGACCGTCAAGTCCGCCTTCGTAAAGTACGACCCCAAGACATGGCTCGACTTCCATACTAAGGTCAGCAAGGTCCTGGACATCCTCAAGGAGCGCGGCATCTGGCACCGCAAGCTCGCCAAGGACGAGGTCAATGAGTACCTCCACCGCTTCATGGCCTTCCACTTCAAGGACGGTCCGTTCTCGATGCAGAGCTTCAAGGCCGGTGATGACTGCTTGAAGATGGGCGACAAGGTAGTAAAGTCCTTCGACATCGTGGATGTGGACGAAATCGACCTGCCCTCCCTGATCAAGCCCTACCAGCCCGTGGCCGTCAACGGCTACGTCATCGCCACCGACCTGCTTGCCTTCCTCAGCGAGATTCCTGACACCGACTGTGTCATCTACAACCAGGTCATCCAAATTCCACAGCAACGCAAGCTTCTCCGCAAGCTGCAGTCCAAAGCCAAGCGCCACGGCTCCATGCCCGACCCCAGCAACAAGATTGCCAAGGCCGACATCGAGACCGTTCTTGACGTTCTCGCCCAGGACAGTAAGCTGCTCGTCTATACCAACTTCAACCTGCTTGTGAGTTGCAAGGCCGATAAACTAACACCCGTGACCAGCTTCATCGAGACCAAACTCTACGAGTGCGGCATCTTTGCATCGAAGTCGGCCTACAACCAGCTGGAGCTCTTCATGGACTCCTTTCCTGGCAACGCCTACTCGTTCAACCCCGACTACGACCTCTTCCTGACGCTCAACGACGCCGCCCTCTGCCTCTTCTTCAAGGAACACCTGAAGCACAGCGAGGACACGCCACTGAAAACCTACTACACCGACCGCCAGGGCCTGCCCGTCTGCATCGACATCACCGGCAAGGAAGGCAGGGTGAAGATGACCGACAATGCCAATTTCTTTTGCATCGGCCCAAGCGGAAGCGGAAAGTCCTTCCATATGGACTTTAATGTCGGCAAACGGTTGCAAACGCCTGCAAGTAATCGGTTGATTATCAGTTAACAAGCGTTTGCAGTCTTCCTAAATGGCTATTGTGGGTTCCATCCGTTTTGATTAATTTTGTACCGCATTTGGAACTTGACTATGAAGTGCCGCGGCATAAGATGTTGCACCCTAAAGCAGATAATGCAACGCCGCTGCACCAAAATTGTCAGACAATGCTGAAAACGGATAAATTCACAAGAACAAGCACTATGGGAAAGAAAAACGAAACACAACTTAACACTACGTGCGGCAGCGTTGCCGGCGTGTGCATTCGACAGGAGTTCTACCGCCCTCGGCAGGTGGCGGAGATGCTCGGCATCAGTCTGAGGACTTACTATACGATGGTCAGTCGTGGAAAGCTACACCCGGTCAAACTCTCGGAGCGCGTGACGGTCGTCGCACGGAAGGAGATTCTCAGCATGATAGAGGCGGCACTTGGGGAGACGCTCTCACAGACGATCTTCTCAAAAGACAAAGGGCATGACTGTAAGGGAAAGGACAGCAAGGAAAAGGCGAATGAGGGTGCCAAGACTCGCAGAGTGTCCAAACGGGCTGCCAAAGACCGCGCTCCCGTCGGTGTCACCCACGACACACATTATACTATGGCGGAGATTTGCGCGAAGTTCGACTATAGTTACGGTCGTCTTTATACACTTAGGATGCGGTATCAGATTCCGTCCATCCACGCTTTCGGCACTACGTGCTATCCGAAGGAGGCTGTCGACAAGGCCGTCAGTGAGGAACGTGAGCGACTGGGCAGGACACTGAATGAGCACTGGTACACCTGCGGCGAACTCATGCGCATCTACGGACTCGGCAAGACACAGGTCAGGCGGTTCGCCAACACCCACCATGTGAGGACGAAGAAGGCCAACGGCAACCGGCTCTATTACTTGAAGGAGGACTGGGAAGCGGAGCGCAGAAAGGCTGAGGACAAGAGCTCGTCAACCAAAGAGAAGCGCAAGGGCGCGTCATGAACCATAGAAGCGGAGCGTTGCTATTGGCCAAATCCGAGTCCGATTGTTTCGAAAAAACGGCAAATAAGCGGGTAAAACAAGCAAAATCGGCCTTTTCTGAGGTCAAATACACGTAAGGAGTTGTAGCCAGACGCAACCTGTCGTAACTTTGCATAAGATTTAGCTGCACTCGGCAATTTGAAAGCACGCTTTCATTGCACTCGTTTGCAAAATCTTTGCATAAGATTTAGCAATCTATTTGCCTAACCGTATGGAGACGGCGGCAAGATACAAGTATCATTTGGACCATTAAATTGAAACATAAAAAAAGAAAAATAACTATGACAAATCTTTGTACCAAAGTAACAGTGCGCCAGCGGAAGCTGGCAAAGGGTAAGGTCTCACTCTACCTTGACTATTACCCTGCTATCCGCCATCCCCGGACGGGACGGATGACACGGCGCGAGTATCTGGGCATATACATCTATGCCAACCCCACGGAGCGGTTCCAGCAGGAGTACAACCGCTCGATGATGAAGAAGGCGGAACTCATCAAGTGCCGCCGCACGGAGTCGGTGATCAACGAGCAGTTTGGTTTCCTCGACCGGGCAAAAGGCCGCGAGAGCTTCCTCGACTATTTCGAGAAGCAGATGCAGGAGAATGAGTACGGCTACAACTGGCAGACTGCCTTCGGGCACTTCAAGGACTATTGCGGCGGCAGCTGCTGTTTCGATGACATCACCGTGGAGTACTGCCAGAAGTTCCTCACTTACCTCATGTCGGAGAAGTGCGCCCGCAACGGCAAGCGGATGATGGCATCGTCGGCAAACAACTGTCTTTGCAAGCTCAAGGCTGTGCTCCGCATCGCCTTCGATGACGGCAAGCTCAAGGAGAACGTCGCCACGAAGCTGGAGAAGGCCGAGAACGACAGCACGCCGAGGGAGTTTCTGACCCTTGACGAGGTGAAGCGCCTCGATGCCATGCCATGTAAGAGCGAGGTTCTCAGACGGGCGGCTTTGTTCTCAGTGCTGACGGGACTGCGCATCAGCGACATCATCCGACTAAAGTGGGACAATATCGAGCCGTCAGCAGATGGCGGCTGGATGCTTCACTTCCGCTCGAAAAAGACGCACAAGGAGAGCTTCTTGCCTGTCAGCGACGAGGCCGTAGAACTGTGCGGTGAGCGGAGTGAAGGCCAGGTTTTCAAGGACTTCACACAAGGCATCGTGAGTTATCACCTGAAAGGTTGGCTCAAGGAGGCAGGTATCACGAAGCACATCACCTTCCACTGCTTCCGCCATACCTTCGCCACGTTGCAGTTGGCGGCCGGCACGGACATCTACACTATCTCGAAGCTGCTCACCCACAGCGACGTGACAACCACTCAGGTATATACAGACGTGGTCAGCTCGCTCAAGCGGGATGCGACGAACAAGATTTCATTGAAGTGAGACTCACATTGTCACATTATCATATTCTCACATACTAACAGAATAGAAAACTATCATTCTAACAGACTAACATTTTGATACTATGGAAAACCAAACATCCAATTCTCAAACTACTACTACCATGAAGAACATTACCTTTGACGGGATGCCGGTCGCACTGGCATCCCTCCATGAGAAGTGCGACACTATCATCGCCCTGCTGTCAACCATCGCTAACGGCACGTCCGGCGCAGCCATGCATACGCCCATCGGCATGACAGAGGCCAGCAAGCTGCTCGGCAAGAGTCCGTCCACCATCTACGAGATGACCTCCAAGCGGAAGATACCCTTCCACAAGCGCGGCAACAAGCTCTACTTCTTCCAAGAAGAGCTGCTGAAGTGGATTACCGACGGTGGATGCAGCGATACTGACTATCCCGACAGCGGTCATGCTAACATTGATGACCTCAAGGCCAAGGAACATCTCAAAACCCTACAGGCGGAGGTCAGACACAAACCTAAACCTTTGATGTCATGACGTTGTGTTGATGAATGGCGTAGGTCGATATGTAGACACTCGACCAGTGTCGACACTCGACTTGTGTTGACACTCGACATGTGTTTACCCTCGACCAGTGTCGACACTCGACATGTGTTGCCCCTCGACCAATGTCGACCCTCGACATGTGCTGACCCTCGACTCATGTTGATGTGTTGACTGTCGACTTTACGATTTTCAAACCGCAATAATTGGGCAGTAAGTAAGGAGACTTGGTAGATAGGAAATCAGATGATAAGACTTGTCACAGTAATCACGTGATTAGACTTGGCACGGTTATCACGTGATTAGACTTGGCAGAGATATCACGTGCTTAGACTTGGCACAGTTATCACGTGATGAGTCTTTGCACAGTAATCACGTGATGAGTCTTTGCACGGTAATCACGTGATGAGTCTTTGCACGGTAATCACGTGATGAGTCTTTGCACAGTAATCACGTGATGAGTCTTTGCACGGTAATCACGTGATGAGTCTTTGCACAGTAATCACGTGATGAGTCTTTGCACGGTAATCACGTGATGAGTCTTTGCACGGTAATCACGTGATGAGTCTTTGCAATTGCATAGTTCGAGCCAGTAAAAACCTGAATCTGCGGACAATCGTAATGATCCAAAGCGTTCGGAAATCAGCAACAGTTGAGGACTATTGCAATGGTTACCAGATGATAGAATCTATCCAAGCAATCCTTAGATAGAAACTATCCATGGATAGAATCTATCCTATCTATCAGAGCAATCTGTAGATAGAATCTATCTGATCTATCTAAGCAATCTGCAGATAGATTTTATCCTTAGATTGCTGGGATAACTAAGATAGATAAGATAGAATCTATCTTTCGCATACTTCGAGCCAGTAAAAAACTGAGTCTGCGAATGAACGCGAACGTCCAATAATTGCAGGAAATACATCATTTATCACTAAAAACAGACATAATGCCATATATATCGCAAAACATACTGCTACGGCAGTCAATTGGGAATAGCAAGTTGTACTTTTGTGGCCACACGGGGCATTCGCCGCCGTATGACCATAAAAGTCACTTGCCAGCGGAGCTGGGGATAAAATCTCGGTCGCAACTCCCGGATTATCTCTTGAAGGATGATGAGTCCATGAACTCTAAGGCTGCCCAATGTGAATTTCAATTTCCAATAACCACCAACTTTAACACCATCAACAGATGAACGACACCAACAGAAACCATGTCTGCAAAGTCAGACTTAACGATGAAGAGCTGCAACTCTTCCAGAAGAAAGCACAGAGCTATGATGGCAACACAAGCGCCTTGATCCGCGATGCGGTCTACCGCTTTGACGACAAACGGACAAGAGGGAGGATAGAAGCAATGGCGACGATGCTTTCCTTCTACACCAAGTATCAGCAACAACTCTCATGGCTCAGCGGCAACTTCAACCAAGTCATGCACCGTGCCAATGAACTGGCCATTGATGGTAAGCTCAACGAAAGCTATTTCCATAAGGTTATCATGCCGGAGGCTCAGTCTACCTTGAAAGCCATCAGAAGTATCAAGGATGAGTTGGATGCCATCCACGACAATATAGAACAAATGTGGGCCCAAGGGGGATTGTCCGTGGCGGACGGATGCCGCTGCCTAACCAAAGAACTTGATATGATAGCGTGCTAAAACTATTTTTTTTGCTTACCTTTGCGGTCATGGAACAAGAAAAGATA
>NZ_JAMXSP010000056.1:0-8545 GCF_025457485.1 Hallella absiana | reverse complement strand
ATGAAAGCCTTCAGGTCATGCCTGAAGGGAATAAGGGATATACCCTTCTTTTTCTATAGATGTGTTACTGTCTTTGGTTAGGCAGCGGCATCTGCCCGCCACGGACAATCCCCCTTGGGCCGTATTTCAATAAAGTCTATACGCTGAAGTATAGAAGGGTGAGGAGATACTAAAAGAATTAATTTCAAGAATAGTTTCTAAAAATCACTATTGTATTTATAATTGTGTATATTTTATATGATGCCAATAACGGCACTCAACTAAAATAACTACACAAATGGTAAAAGTGAATTTTATTCTCCGCAAGCGGGGACAGACCAATGTGGTCAAGAAAGGAAGAGTGGCATATCCAGTGTATCCAATTCTGATGAGAGTTAGTTTCAACGGCAAACGGATGGAACTGTCGACAGGACTTCATGCCTGCGAGATTCAGTGGAACAAAGAGTCCCAGCGCGTGAAGCTAGACGTGGACGGAATGATGCCTAAGAGTTATGTCAATGCCGGACTTGAGCAGTTGTCTGGTGTCGTACAGCTGGCAAACTCAGACTCATATCGCAAGGGGCAAATACTGACAGATAGGAAGGTCTCCAATGCGGTGGCTACATTGCGGGCACGACTGGCCAGAACCGTGAAACACAATGAAGGAAAAGAAAGTGCCAATGCCACAAAGCATGCTGATGAATGCGCCAAGACAAAGCGCCGCAAGTACTTCGAGGGTGCTTACCAGGATTTCATGCGCAGAGAGGGGGATTCTAAAGGATGGTCCAAGAGCACCCGTGAAAAATACAACTCCATGTGGAACCACATCACAAAGATGGAGCGGATGAAAGGGAATGGCTTCTGTCTGTCCTTTGACTTCTTCCGCGAGAAGGGGCTGGCAGAATATTTCCATTTTCTTGGGGAGTCGGAAGGGCTGAAAAACACGACAGTGAAGAAACAACTGGAGTTCCTGCGCCGGTTTCTCCACTGGGCTTTCAAACACAAGTATCACACCATCGACGACTTCAAGTACTTTACACCATACATCCGCATCGCTCAGAATGAGCCGATTTGTCTTACAGAGAAGGAGCTACACCAGCTCCAGCACTTCCGCGTTCCGGTTGAGAAGCCATCACTCTTCCGCGTGAAGGACATCTTCCTTTTTGCCTGCTACACGGGACTCCGCTATTCAGACATCGCGAACTTAAGATACGCCAATGTAACTGACGATCACATTGCCGTCACACCACGCAAAACAGGCGTATGTATCAGAATACCGCTGAACGACGGCAGCAGGGCAATACTAAAGAAGTACATGCGCCCCGACTGCAAAGGTGCAGACACCATCTTCCCCTGTCCGACCTTACAAAAGATGAACAGCCATCTGAAGACTCTCTGCCGCCTTGCCGGAATAACATCGGAGATTACCCTCGTGAGCTACCATGGCGAGAACCGGATACAGGAGACCGTCAGCAAATGCGACAAGATGAGTACCCATGCGGGGCGCAGAACATTCATCTCGCTTGCTATAGCCAACGGGGTACCACCGCAGGTGGTTTTGAAGATGACGGGCAAGCGGACCATCAAGAGCCTGCAGGTCTACATACACATAGATGAAGAACCGCAGGAGAAGGCAATGGATCTGTTGAATAAAATCTTTTCGGATGACAGCATCAGCCAGTCAGACAACAAAGATTGATTCAGTTATATGAATGTTAAAACCACCCTGTTTTGGGTGACAATTGTGAGTTTCCGATTGCCACCTGTTTTAGGGCAGGTTCAAGTACCTTTTCCCCGTGATTATCAGGTGCTTGTAACTTGCTGATTAGGTGGCAATTAACACAAAAGGACATTTGTTCTTAAATATTAAGAGACTTATAACTTCTTGATTATCAGTTAGTTATAAGTCTCTTTTTCGCGGAGAGAGAGGAACCCCCACCTTTTCCGCTAAAATGTTGTATTTCAATTGCTTATAAAGTCAAGGAATTGAGTTGTACCGTATCTGTACCGTTTTTTAGAACCTCTACAGACCCTCTACAGACCATTTCCTAACCCTGCATGACTTGAAAAACACACCCGAAGGCAGTAAACAAGCCAAAATTCAAAGATCTCTTCTATTCGGGTTCAAAGTTAGCAAAAAATGAACTAACTACCAAATATTTGAGAAACAATTTTTTATCTTGCGTTTTGGTACACGGGTAGTGCAGGGTGCGAGGTCCTATATATTATAGTGACCTTGCACCCTGCACTACCCGTGTACCAAAGCGAGGTCGATTTTAAATTTCTGCACTCAGACTGGTTACATAACATGAAATCTTTTCTCGGGTTTCTCCATGCGCTCTAACCAACTATCAAAAGCAACAAATCGCCATACACTGGAACAAGCTAATACACAAATCAAAATCTAAAAGAGAAAAGATAACATAGTTCGAAAATTATGCCTAACTTTGGACAGGATTTAAATGGTTATGAGTCTTTTAATAAAAAATCTTACCATAAAAACGTAATAATAAATATAACATCTCACTAAATATATCCTATATGGAATTGACTCCAAGTCAAACAGTACTATATGCACTCTTCAAGCATTCTGGAATACAAAAGAAAGAGTGCATTGCATTATTGACGCTCTTAGATGAGAAGGATTTGGATTACATCGCTACACAGATTGATGATCTGATGGACAACAACAGTGGGATGCTTCCAACAGAACAGGATATAATGGAAATAATATTCTCTTTCATCATGAGCGAGGACGGCACATGGCAACTTGCTCCGGCATACGACCTTACCTACGTGCTGGACTTGGGAGGCAGCCTTCCCAATGAAGACCATTGCCTGTTCATGCGTTCCAAGCTCAGTAACTTCAGCCGGGAGGACGCTGTGGCATTTGCTCATAACAACGGCATACAAAGACCCGATGCAATCATCAGGGAAGTGGCTGATGCCTTGAAGCAATTCCGTCCGATCGCAGAGAAGAATAAAGTTGGTGCAAGATGGATTGGCCGTGTGGAGTCTACCATCCTTGACAATCTGAAATCATGGGGTGAGTATGATAAGCCAACAGTATTCCTTCCCTCAGAGGTCAATGGTCATAAGATTTCTGATATCAGAATCGAACAGACCTATAGGGGCAACTATCATCTGTTAGCCAATATCGATGGTGCTGAACGTAAGTTCGTCATTGGCAAGAATAAAGAAGAGTATGCTGAAATAGAGAAGACAGGTATTGCTAATATTACTTCCGATCAACTCTTCGAAATGGCTAAAAGATTCTTTTCTTCTGCGTTGGGTCTGAAATAAGACAGCTGCCGAGATATATGACTAATACCATCATAATATTTATCGTTATAGGAATTTTTTGTGGTTTACCACAGAATTTTTTTGTGTAACATATACAATAGACGGACTAGCGGGACTAGAAAGAATAAATAGAAGTTAAAAATGACTATAATATATCCAATAATTAGTTATCAATTTTGATAATCAAAATATTTATCGTAATTTTGCACACAGATAAAAATAACATGGCTGAATAATATATGAACATAACAAGTGAAGACGAGGCTTTGTTGGAACTGTTCGAAAATGGAAAGACATCTGATAAGAAGTATAAAAGACTTCCTATAGCCGCAATCAAGGGTTATGTTAAGGCTGTCAACAAAATGAGAGCTGCCACAAGAATTGAAGACATTATGCGTGATCATGGCTTGCACTACGAAAGATTGCACGGAGACAGAAAAGATCAAGAATCCGTAAGATGCAATGATGTTTGGCGATTGATTTTCCAAAGCTCTCCTGCCGATGGCAGTATTATCATTACCGAAATAGAATTAATTGAAATATCACATCATTATGACTAAGTTTAGTTTCAATCAGGCAGTCCCATTTGAGGCAACTCATGTGGGCGAGGTGATTAAGGACGAATTGTCTGCTCGTAATATGAAGCAGAGCGAATTGTCCGAACTCACTGGCATACAGAAATCCATTCTGAATGATGTCATAAAAGGTAAACGTTCTCTGACACCTGAAATGGCATTGTTGTTGGAAAACGCTCTCGGCATTTCTGCGACATATCTCATGAACATCCAAACGCAATACGAATTGGATTGCGCCAAACAGAGCGAAAGGGTTGTGTTGCAGACAAAAATGCTGGAGATTTGGAATGTGCTCAAAGATCAAGTATCAATTCCCTTTTTCAGGAAGGCGGGTATTGTTAGAGGAAATATCATCGAGGATGTAAAACGCATCTTTGAGGTCTTTTCTGTGGATAACTTGGATGATTTCTTTGGCTTGAAGGCAGAAGAAATGGAACTTTCTTATTACCGCAAGTCAGAAAAGGTGAAAACCAATCCCGTGGACATTCTGTCTTGGAAATATTATTGCTATCATCTCTCTAAAAATGATGATTCAACTTTATGCACATTTGATAAGGGTGCAGATACAGAGATGTTGACAAGAGAGCTGAACAATGTGTTTAAAGAAAACGAAAATACGGTAATCAAGACCCAACGTGTTCTTAATAGATATGGCATTCGCTTTCTTGTAGTCAATAAGGTCGGGCAAGTTCCTGTTGATGGTATGTCCTTTTGGTTAGGATATGCACCAACAATTATCATTACAGAGAGAATTGCTTCCATTGACAATTTTGCTTTCACCACTTTACATGAGGTCGGTCATGTATTCAAGCACCTTACCCCAAATGGCAAAGCAATGATTAATCTCATAGAGGGCAAAAAGAACATCGAGGAGGCTGAAGCTGATGAGTTTGCCTTAAATGCAATTTTACCAAATGCGGAATGGAAAAAGTTCATGGCAAAAACTCGTGATGTAGTACCATATAAAATAGCACCACATATTCTGGCGGAAGCAAATAAGTACAATGTAAATCCACAACTACTATTCGGGCGTTACAAGCACGATATTGGCATATACAAGATAAAGAGATTCTTTGAAACGAAGATTCTATAACCAAACAAAGCACATAAACAGATAAGAGCAAGCGGAGATGTGCACAAAACCACCTCCGCTTTTTGAAAACAGACCAACCAACTAAAGTAAACCTGTAATGGATTTAGGTTTTTAGATTAGTTATTAGATAACTTTCTTTGGGGTTTTCCCGCCATGATGGCGTGAGGCCTTTCTTGTAACATGATAATGGCAGTGAAAAGTAAGCGTCTCCACGATTGCGTATTGTAGTCAAAATAAGAAGTGCGTATCTTTGCATCTGAAATATAAAGATGAAAGATATGTGTGAAACAGCTAAAGAGCGTTACCAGAAGGCACTGACCATTTTCGAGGCTTCACTACGCCGTGGTCGTCCGACAAAATTATCAGAGGTATGTCGCGACAACAAAGTCTATTATCGCGGCATGCTGAAATGGCTTTATCAGACAGGCCGTACAATAGCAGATATACGCAAAGGTATTACCGCCGAATCCAAGTCAGCAGAGTCTTCCAGGTCCCTGCCGTCTTTTGTAGAGATATCAGAGTCAACGGGAAACATGGAAGAAGGTCATCCTTCTCATTTGCTCAGCAATGTCACTCTTGCCATCGGCAAAGGCGTCACCCTAAGTATAGATACAGCCGATGCAGGGTCGCTGGCAGAGTTTGTCCTTAAGCTCGTCAAGGAGGGAGGAATATGTTCGGACTGAATGAAAATATGCATTATTATCTATGCACCAGGTGTGTGGATATGCGCAACGGCATTAACTGACTCTCAAGGATAGTCCGCGACGAGATGGGTCTTGCTCCTCTGGGCGGCGGTATATTTGTCTTCTTTTCAAAGAACAGGCAAAGTGTCAAGCTGCTCAGATGGGATAGTGACGGTTTCATCCTGTATCATAAACGCCTTGAACGAGGTACGTTCGAGGCACCCTCTATAAATGAGTCGACAGGACGCGCAGAGATGCCATGGAGGACATTTTCTCTCATAATGCAGGGAATCTCTACCAATTCTGTAAAATACCGCAAGAGGATGTATATTGATGTTTAGAGGTTGATATAACCTATTGATTACCAATAAAATATTTGTAAAATATCAGTCTGAAAGTTTTGTCATTACGTAAAATTTTATTACCTTTGTAGATGTAATGACAAACGCCCAGATCATAGAAAGTCTAAAGGAAGTAATCGCCTCGCTCAAGTCTCAGAACGAGGTGTACCGCCTTGAGCGTGAGCAGGACAAGCGCCAGATTAATGCGCTGCTGTCCGTTATCGCAGACTTGAGAAAGGAGATAGCCTCCCTTCGTGAAGCCATAGATGCCCGCAACAATGACATCGCGAAGGCTGAGAACATAAACAAGGGGCTGTCCAAGATAATATCCAACAAGACTGAAAAGCAGGCACCTCCGGAACCATCCGCCAAAAAGAGGAAGGAGCTGGAGACAAAGCGTGCGGAGGCTGTCAAGGCCCGTGGAAATAACGGCGCAAAGCGAAGCACCCATCCGGAGAACTCTGCACATACGAGAGTCGTTTACGTTACACCCGACACTCCCGGTTTCAATTTGTCCACCGCCACGCTTATCGGCGGCACTGATACGGAGGGTAACCCCACCGCATATCTGGAAAGCAGGAGGTACCGCTATCAAAAGGGTTATATGGAGACGGTACTCTACCGTGCGCCTCTGTATAAGCAGGACGGCCGCCTGTACCGTGGAAAGGCACCGTCAACCCCATTCCTTAACTCTTCCTATGAGTCCTCAGCAATAGCATATATCATGCGTCTCCGCTATGGCTATGCAATGCCGGTAGAGAGCATCTGCCGCATGCTCCGTGAGGACGGCTTCAACATGAGCAAGAAGACGGCTGACGGACTGCTGAGAAAGACGTCCGGCATATTGGAAAGCCTCTATCTGGCACTACGTGACACAGTCCTAAAGGCAGATTATCTTAATATAGACGAGACATACTACAGGATACTGTCTGAGAAGAAGCCTGAAACAGCGGAAAACGGCAGTGCTTCCGGCACCGGATGCAGCACAGGAAAGGACACGGTGGACAACAACGGTTCTTCCCTTGCAGGCATGCCTGCCGCACGGGGATCAAGAAAAGGCTACATGTGGCTCGTTGCAAGCAGACAGTTGAAACTCTCCTACTTTATATACGATTGCGGATCAAGGTCGCAGAAGGTCATACTCGACGAGCTTACCGGATTCCACGGCTGCGTGCAGTCTGACGGCTACTCTGCTTACAAGAAGCTGGAAACAGATGATTACAAAGACATACAACGAATATCCTGCCTGCAGCACATAAAGAGGAAGTTCCTTGACTGCGGAGAAAATAATACAGAGGCAAGAAAGATGGTCAGGATGATCAACAAACTCTACAGGAAAGAGCACAGTCATAAGGACGACAAGAACTGGACTGCAGGAGACAACCTCAAGTGGAGACAGGAATACGCCCCTCCAATACTCAAGGACATAAGGGAAAAACTTGACACGCTTCTCGCACTGCCGGACAAAGACCTGCCACCGAAGAGCGACCTTTATACGGCAGTACATTATATGGACAGCGAGTGGAATGCTGTGAAAGGCATCTTCACTCGCGGCGACACCTCGCTGGACAACAACCTCTGCGAGATGCAGAACCGGTATGTCTCCAAGTCAAGGCGCAACTCACTATTCTTCATAACGGACGATGGTGCCAAGAGAGGGACAATGTTCTACTCGCTGACATTGTCCTGCATGCTTAATGGCATCGACTCCTTCGAGTATTTTACGGATGTCATAGACAGAGTTGCAAGGATGAAGCCCAAAAGTCCAGTTGAACAATACCGCGAACTACTGCCTGACAAGTGGAAAAAGCAAGATTAGAGTGAAAACGCCCCATGGCAAAAGATGTCATGGGGCGTTTTTTTAACAAGTCTACACAAATGCGGAGACACTTACGAACATTTTTAAATTATAATAGGCTAATCTTGTTCATTAAATTGATATTTTTTCGCTAATTGTTCTTCCCAATCGCCTGGGAGATCAATACGATCAGCCCAGTATGGTTTTCCACGCTTTCCATTTTGCCCATGATACAATGCATCTTTAGAAGGTGAAGGATTGTCTTCTTCGTAGAACACGATATGAGGATAGTCATTACCCCATATACCTTGTGGACACAAGGCATCATAGAGTATGCATAGATTGCGATGTGACCATTCCGCTATATTGACATTATTGCTTTCCTGCTCTTGACGGAAAAAGGTTTGACGCTTCTCCTCAAGAAAAGAATGCATAATATTATCAGTTGAAACGACTGGATTCCCGTCATGAGCTAAGTGCTTTTGGCAGAAACTATTATACTCCCTATAGAAGATTAAGAACCATGAAGCTCGCACTATCCTCTTCCATTTACATGTTTCGTAAACATAGTAATAACCAGGGCCAATTCGGCGCCAGAATTCAGACTCACTGCCTTTAGTATAGAACAGCAAAGCCTCTTTTACAGGAATATTGGGCCCAAGGGGGATTGTCCGTGGCGGACGGATGCCGCTGCCTAACCAAAGAACTTGATATGATAGCGTGCTAAAACTATTTTTTTTGCTTACCTTTGCGGTCATGGAACAAGAAAAGAT
>NZ_JAMXSP010000055.1:0-8601 GCF_025457485.1 Hallella absiana | reverse complement strand
TATCTTTTCTTGTTCCATGACCGCAAAGGTAAGCAAAAAAAATAGTTTTAGCACGCTATCATATCAAGTTCTTTGGTTAGGCAGCGGCATCCGTCCGCCACGGACAATCCCCCTTGGGCCGACTTGTCTCTATTTCCTCAGACACACAGCTTACAGAGTCGACCGACTCGAAATACTCCATTCCCTTAACCCTTGCGGCGTAATATTGCACACCATGCGTTTTGTGAAACGCTACCCTAAGCCTTGTATAGTCATCTTCCTTATGAAATATCGTATCCATGGAAATGCTGTCAATAGAAGGCGACTCTGGTATTTCAGTCTCTCCCCATGCTCTTTCCAAATTTAAGTCATTTTGATGACCTGTTGGTTCAACAGATACTCTTATTCTGTCACCGGTCTTGTGCTTACCAATGGCATAATAGGTAAGAACGGGAAGTCCGGAAACATTAGACGAGTCGGCAAATATAATCTCGTCTGCCTTGTCGTTTATCAGGCACATGACATTTATCTTTGCATGCGAGATGGCAGGCGTGTGATAGTCTGCAGGTTGGGTAACGGAAATCGTTATGGGAATAGTGTCGCTAACGCTTGGAAAGGCGTAGATAACGAACTTTGGAGCTTCCCCTTGCCGGATGTCGATGTTGTCACTGCAAGATGTCAGTATGCAGAATACGAACAGTATGAAGGATAGTGCTTGTCTTGTCATTTCTTTCAGAACTTTATAGTATAACTTACCGATGGGATAATAGGGATGTATCCCTTTGCTTTTGCCGCTATGCTTCCGTCGTTGGCCTGCCTTACTTTGGCATATATGGTGTTCAGATGACAGTAGACATTATATACGCTGACATTCCAGATCCTCTCATGGCCTTTCCTCGTGGTATGCTTGAAATTGAAACCTAAGTCCAGCCTGTGGTAGAGAGGCAGCGACAGGCAGTTGGGCTTACCGTAAATGTAAGTCGGTTCATGATTGTCATCATCTTCAGGCATCCGTGGGTTGACGGCAGATGCCGTAGGAAATGACACACGATTACCGCTCCTCAATGTCAAGGCGGCGAACACTGAGATTTTATTCGTCATTGCGTATCGTATTGTCGTATTCAGTCTGTGACGGTTGTCGAACTGGTCGTAAAACCATCCGTCGTATAGCTCTGGAAACTTACGCTTACTCCACGACAGGGTGTAAGCCATCTGCGCGGTCAGCCGTCGCATTCGATACCGTGCCTCCATCTCTATGCCATAAGCCTTACCGCGTCCTTGCGTCACATTCTGTTCCCAGAAGGCGGCAGGAGGCTGCAGGCCCATCCAGTGGCGGTATTGCAGAAGGTTGTCAGTAGATTTGAGATAACCCTCAAGGGAAAAAGTGAACTCTGGACTAACCTGCGTATATATCCCAGCGGCTACCTGATGTGATCTGACGGGTGGAATGACGGTAGTGGACGGCGCCCAGAAGTCAGATGGTATATCAAGGAATGTGCTCGCAATGCGGTGAATGCTCTGCGACATGTGGGTATAAGATACCTTGAATGTCAAGGGGGTTACTGGGTGCCAGCGTATCGACAGTCTCGGGTCAAAAGAGTGGAATGTCTTGTCAGACACACGATAGAATGTGCAGCTTGTACCCACGCTGGTGTTAATCCAGCGGTTTAGCACAATGTCGTCCTCGGCGTACAACTGAGCCTCAATAGAGGACATTTTCGTGCGTCCCGACACATCAGTCGTATCAACATGCTCGCTTGGGTCCCCGAAATAAAATGACTGCATCACGGTCTGAGGATTGAACCTGTGCACCATGAACGCGCCGCCAAAGCGAAGGATATGCTTAGGGTGAGGAAAGAATGTGAAGTCGCTCTTTATTCCGAGGTCAAGCATCCTAGTTTTGTTGTGGCTAATGTCAAGACTGTTACGAAGCCGGATTTCTGGCTCGGGGAAATAAATATCATCCTCACTCATGCTCTGGTTGGTGTAACTGTAAGAAGCTATGAATGACGTGCTGTTTGATAGCCGGTTAGTAAGTTGGAAATCGCCTGCCAAGGTTGCGTTAAGATTGCCCCAGCGAAACTTGTTGTCCGTCGTAGTCTGATAGTCATACCATAAGTCCTCATCCTTTATGCCATAGTTGTCCATACCGGAATACAAACTAAGCCACAGTTTGTTGTTACGGCTGAGCAGATGTGTCACTTTGGCGTTGAAATCGTGAAACGCATAAGTGAACCTGAATTTACTTCCATCGTTCTTTGAGTGGTTGATTATTGCGTATGTCGGCAACAGCAAAAGGTCTATCCAACTCCTTCTCAGCGCTATGTTATAAGATGTTTTGTCTTTTTTGATCGGCCCCTCAAACTGAAGTCTTCCGTCTATGAGTCCTAAAGAGAAAGACCCGTGATGCTCAGACATGCTGCCGTCTCTTGTCCTGACATCGGTGATGGATGAAACGCGTCCGCTGTATCTTGCAGGGAAGCCAGACTTATAGAAATCCACGTTCTTGATTATGTCTGCGTTGAAAGCGGAGAAAAGACCAAGAGAGTGGTTGACCTGATAGATTGGCGTGCCGTCAAGCAGAAACAGATTCTCATCCGTACTTCCGCCATGTACGAGAAGTCCTCCAGAGAGCTCCGTACCTTGTGCTACCCCGGAGGTACGCTGCAAGGTCTTCACAAGATCAGGCGAGCTGAGTAGTGAGAACTCTGTATTGATGTCCTCTGGCCGTAGGGTCAACTTTCCTGTTTGAGTAGTATTCAGTGGTGAGTTGAGATCTCTGCTTACTATGACCTCACCGAGTTCCATTGAGCCTTTGATGACAAGGTCATGCCTCGTGTCTTTCTTGATATTTATGCTGAAATTCTTCTGCCTCTGTCCGAACCACGACACGTCTAAAACGTGCACGCCTTTAAATAGTATCAGCGTATAAACGCCCTGTTCATTGCTCAATGTTCCGGTATGTGATACTTTGTCATAAATCGACACATTGACCAACGGCTCACCAAGAGAGTCCCGCACAATGCCTTTCAAGACGTACCTCTCTATCAAAGGCTTTGCCGTAACCGTTTTTCGTCCTTGGCTCAGCAGAATATTCGAGCCGCGGATACTGTAGTTGATGCCACTCTTTCTGAATACTTCATCGAGAGCCTGACGGAAAGTTAATGTCTTAATGTCACGTCCGTTGTAAGTGATACTAAGGTTTAGGTCTGATTTGTAGAGGAAATGTACATGATGGATGTTTTGCAGCCGAAGCATTTCGCTGTAGACGCTGCTTTTCTGCGCCGATAATTTCAGACAGCAGAAAAGCAGGAGGATATAAAGCACGACAGCCCTCATCTTTTGGTTATCTCTATGCCGAGGGTAGTCTCCAACATGTCTATCGCCTCATTGATATTATGTGCCTCTATCTCTCCAGTCACCATCTTCGTGGTATCGCTCGCTGTCAGACTGACTCCGTAATAATCAGACACTTTTCTGATTGCTGCGTTGACAGGTGTGTGGTCAAAATGGAATACAACGGGTCCCTTTTTGGTTTTGACAGTGTCGGTCTTTGCCTTTGACACGGTATCAGGTAATGCTCTCTCGATATTTGGTGATGATTTCGGAGAACCGTTGCCAATGCTTCTTACGACAAACATGGTGGCAGCTACTGCCATGACAGCCGCAAAGGCAATGGATGCAGCCACAAGAAGACGCTTGCGTGAGCCTGACTGTGTGATGCCAGACATGCCTTTAAACTCTTTCCAGGCATTATCAACATTCTTATGCCCAGTCTTATAGTGGTCGACTACAAATTGCAGTTCGTCTTCCTTATTCTTTTTCATGTCTTCGTGTTTATCGTTATTAAAAGAATATCATAACATATATCTCATGCGCCTTTTCCCTGAGAGAACGATAAGCCTTGTAGAGATGAGACTCTACTGTCCTTACGGATATGTTAAGGCTGCTGGCTATCTCTACATTCTTCATGCCGTCACGTTTACTCATGAGCAATACCTCACGGCGGATTTGCGGAAGAGAGTCGATTGCTTTCCACAGTTTTGCCTCCCGCTCACTTCGCTCGGACCAGTCGTCGATATCTTCCGCATGGATGTCAGAATCATCAATCTCTGTCTTAACGCTCTTATGGCGTGCCACGTCAATACTTTCATTCCTTACGATTTGATACAGGTAATGCTTCTTGGCAATGATTTCTTCCCCGTCCTTTATCTTTTCAGAAAGCTTGAGAAAACTATCCATGACAACATCTTCCGCTGTGTAAATATCTCCAACATAGTGCATGGAGAACACACACAAGGCATCATAGTTGTCCTTGAAAAGGTCTTCTATTTTATCTGATATAGACATACGCGTTTCTTCTAATGACTGATCTTTCTCAAAATCACTTACTGGATCTGAGTACAAAGGTACAAAAAAATAAATGTTAAAAAAGAAAAGCGAGTAAGTAATAATGCTTTTTTTAAGTCTTAGGGAGTAAAAGACAAAAAATACCAAGAATAATTTTATGATAAAAAAACTCTTTATGGCTCTGTTGTTTGTCATTATGCTGGCAGCATGTGAAAACGACGAGCAACTGCCTTTCAAGACAGCAAACTCCTTACCAGCAGTATCTACTGTCATGGTAAGTCATGGGAAAATTGTTAATCTTCAAACAAGAGCCTCGAATACGATGGGACAAGTGGCTTTGAGATTCAAAGACTCGGAGTCACTACGTTCTTATAGACAATTTCTTGAAAATAAAACAGAAGGAGAGAAAATCAAATCGGTCGAAGCTTTGGGAGTAAACACTCTACACGAGATAGCTTTGCAGGCTGATGATGAACTAGAGAGGATAGGAAACACAGCTATATCAGAGAAGCAGTTCCGGAATCTGTATGAAAAATATAAGGCAAAATATAACAGCTTACTTGTTTCCAATCCATTAGATGAATACGACTTGAGTCTTTATGTGCCGGATGGAGACAATATTGATTCCTACATCGCAAATACTGATGGCGTGTATGTCGTTGGCAACCGGGTTGTCAAAGTTGATCTTGGAAATGATGTTTCTGAGACTATAGTGAATGCGTCTAAAGCTTTCAAGTCCTTAAATAGTAAAACTTTCACCAACTTTTCTGTTTTTAGACCGAACAAGTTTACTCGTGTCTTCTTGCAAGCAAGCATGTCTGATATAAAGGTAAGGGTTCAAATGCATTGTGATAAAAAGATGTGGTATGGTTGGAAAAATGACCCAAGTCATTCTTATTATCTTTCTCCCAAACTGAACAATATTATATACCTTGCACAAGATAGCTACGGTCATGAAACGCCAATCAATACTTTATCTATGTTCGTCTTTGATAATAAAACCACCGTGAAAGGAAGTTTGGACATTATCCTTGGCAAGATTAATGGTCAACGGATAACAGGTACTCTGTATGCTTGGACAGACTTGACAGCAGAACATGATTCAAACGGGAAGATGATCATGGTCGCAGAGAATGGAGTGATGCATCCAAAATGTTTAGTGGAAAAGGCGCAAATCGTCAACGTAGATCTTGCTCCAGTTAAGTTATGACATAATAAGATTTCTTAACTATAAGTATAATTACGAATTTAATTACAATACAAAAAATATGAATAAAACATTTAGAGGTTTAGTATTTCTGTCATCGCTGCTGATGTGCTTATTTATATCATGCAATCAAAATGACGGTATCGTGTCAGACACAAGTAATGAAATGCATGCTACGGATTATAGCCCATCAGTGACTACCAGAAATCAGGACATGGTGGCGTTTGTAAAAATCTTATCAAGATCTCTTTCTCAAAATGAGAAGTTGCGCACTTTCATTAAGAAAGAGGCACTACGCATGTTTGATAAGAATTACGACTTTCTATATTACCCACTTAGGAATGAGAAAGTCGATGGGAATTTAAGTTTTAGGGATATACTTGTCGCAAATTCCTCTGAAAAGGAGATGTCTGTAATAGAAAAGAATCTTCCCTTGCTCAATATATTAATTCCAAGAATTGCTTTTTTAAACGTATTCCCCGAAAATCTTGATACAAGAGATGCTGAAATACCTGTAGCAATTGAGAATAATGATAATGGGACTGACCTTTATATAAGAGGACAAAAAGTTGACGAATTTGCAGACAATGAATTCCCTGGATTTAATGTGATTGTTGTAAATCTAAATACAAGAGTTAGTGCAACCAAGGCTTTGGCTACACGAGGTACAAGTGGAAATCTTTGGTCTTATAACTTTAAAAGCAAGAATTATAATGGAAATATTCAAACTCGTTCCAATAATTCTTCTTTTGATCATTCACAGATGCCATCATATTTGTATAAGAAGGCAGAAAAGGCTTTCGATGAAGGCTTTAATCAGGACAACAATTCAATAAATCAAATAGCCTTTCAAAGAGATAATATCTATTATGGCATGACTCCTACAAAAACCACAGGAGAATTGAATCGTTCTGTCACAGAATATTTAAGCTATATGATTGTAGATCCGAAAGTTTATACAAAGATCTCTGATGAGCAAAGCAATCATATTAATGACGATCCATATATAAAAGAAAATAGCATCACAAACAAGAAAAATCCACTCTCTCATGATGATGCTATAAGGAAAATGTGGACAGAAGGTGCTTACAATTTTATTTTTGAAATTTCTTCATCAAATTCAAAAGAATCAGCAAAAATGCCTATTCCTGTCTTCCCTGAAGAAATATGGAATTTTAATATAAGAAGATCATTTAAGAAAGGAGGACTATTTCATCGTGATCAATACAAATATGAGATAGATCCAACAAAATTTACATCTAAAATATATTATTTTGATCCAGCAACTGTAACTTTTGGAAAGTGGGATATAGCTAATGAAAGTTTAGTAAGATATATAAGCATTTATGAAGAAGACAGTGGAGATGATGTAACAGAAACGAGTACAGAAAGTTTTACTCACGTGCAATCCTCCAATTTTAAGGGTGATATAAAAATTGGACTGGGCCTTGGTAATATTGGAAATAAGCAAGCGACAGGAGAGGCTGATTTTTCTTCTCAGACAAATTCATCTAACACAATCACAACAACAAATACAATAACAATTAAGCGGCATCAGGGAGACGATTTACTCGGGTATAAGATTCCTATATATTTCTATGATCCTATAATTGTCTCTACAAATAATTTCAGCACTTCTAATGAAGGAGACGGCCATTTTGGTGGTGGTCATTTTGGTGGAGGTGGCCATTTTGGTGGAGGTGGCCATTTTGGTGGAGGTGGCCATTTTGGAAACCGTAGTCCTTCACTATCTGGTAATCGTAGTTGGGGCAACAACCAAGGAAATAATAGCACTAATCCATCCAAGAGCAAATATGTTGTCCATGAGTACAATACTGGAAGCATAAGATTTGGTATTGACGTTAGATAATTTTTCAGAAGATGAATACTATCAGAAAGTTAATAATATTTTCATTCTGCATTCTTTTTATGTCGCTAAATATATCTTGTGAAGACACGGAAGACATGGAGGATCAAGTGAACTGTGTGAAATACAAAGTTCACAATAATAATCCAATAGCTCACATGAGCATCTGGGATGGCGGCGATACACCTGTAATTGCAATAAAGGATTATGAAACGACTTTTCATACTAAGAGTTACTCCACTGAATTGATTGTTACATGCAAGGAAGACAAGAAGGCAACGATAACTATACAATTATTTGTTAACAACAAGTTCATTCGTGAAGTTTCTGGTACCACTCCTGTAGAACTTCATTATAGGTTAAAATAATCTTTCGCCATATCTATTTGTCAAGATTAAACAACGGTAATCTGACTTCACATGCAAATGGAAGGATAAGCAATGATTTTTAACCCATCTCTACGACTTTCTCTTGGGCAAGCAAGACCTTTGAAAACAGGGCAACAACTCCATAAAGCTTAAGCGAATCGTGGGCTTTACACATATAAAGAGCAAAGCCCCACAGACTGAGCGGCATCGCTGCCTGTCTGTGGGGCTTGATGCTTTCTACGGCTGCTTGTCGGGAGCCGATGTGTACTTGATCTCCCCGCTTTCCCACTTCTTCCACGAATTTGGATTCTTCTCTTTCATGTAGTGTCCCCAGTTCACGAACTCCTGATAGTCTTTCTTTTGCTGCTCCACTTCCTTCATTTTGTCGCGAGCTGCGCATTGCGGAACCAGAAGAGAACAGTGAAGCATGTGTCGAAAGCAATGGAGAATACAAGCGAAAGGATGTAATAGATGCGGTGCTTGTAGAACTTTTCGAACAGTGCCTCATGCTTCTGCGACAAGTTTGCATGGAATAATGTGATTAATAACAAATGTGAGTCTTGGATAATGTGATAATAATATAATGTGAGTCTACTTCTACTTTATCCGTTGCAGGACGGCCTTGCCGAGATCGGTAAGGTGGAGAGTCTGGTTAGGGCTGCGCTTAGGAATAGATTCATTCCAGCCCATTAAACCTAACTTTACTAATCTGAATTTTCAATTAGTTTGTAGCGATAACCTACTACGACTCGTTTTTCTTTGGCCTTCCTCTTTTTCTCCCTACCTTTTTCGACTTGTATCCCGGTTCACACCCGACTGGGATGTCAATC
>NZ_JAMXSP010000054.1:0-8726 GCF_025457485.1 Hallella absiana | reverse complement strand
TATCTTTTCTTGTTCCATGACCGCAAAGGTAAGCAAAAAAAATAGTTTTAGCACGCTATCATATCAAGTTCTTTGGTTAGGCAGCGGCATCCGTCCGCCACGGACAATCCCCCTTGGGCCTTGTGCCTTTGACATTAATGGCATTGTAAGAATCATAATTAGTAATATAAATTTCTTCATAGTGCATTGGTAATAATTTGTACTTTTATTATTTATACTATTGATTTTTAGACTTCAGTGTTTATATATTTTTGTAAACCTACCTATTTTTGTATACTTTTTGTAAGCTCCAGCATCTTTAATTTTGCTCTGCGTTGAGCTTCCTTTTCCAAAACGGGGTCAATTACTCCAGTAAGTTCGTCATGTTTTTTTTCAAAAGGTAGATAATCAGATACTATTTGATGAAAATCCTTTATTAAACTTTCAAATTCTTTTTCATCTTCACAAACTCTTGCTTTGGCAAAAGTTCCAAATATCTTTAGTCTATACGTTTCTAAAGACGAATTGAGTTCTATTAGCTTTTGTCCATTTTGGGTTTTTAGACCTACAATTTCTTCCAACCAGTCAGACTTGAAATATGCAATTATTCCGCCTCCAAAGATGTAAATAGCGCTAATAACAATATATGCAAGTGAATGTGGCTTAAGTATACCTTCACTATATAAAAAGCATACAGAACTATATATGGCATTGATTACAATCAGTGCCACTATTATTCTCTTTTGTACATTAGACTTCTCTGAGGCTGCTTTAAGTGAAGAATATTCTATGTTTGTATAGATTTCTTCAAGTTTTGCCCAAATAATATCTAACTGAGCATTTTTATATGTGTCAAAAGACTCTTGATCCATGCTATTATTTTTTTGGTGGTGTAGTTGGACGGGGTGCTGATGTAGGTGTTATCTTTCCACTTCGATTTTCTGATTTCTTGCTTGTCATAACAATAATAAATTTATTATTTTTTGGGGGGTGTTGTTGGTCGAGGCACTGATGTAGGAGTTACCTTTCCCCTTTGTTGTAAACTATCAGGTTGAGGAATTGATGTCGTTTTTGTTTCTACCATTGTATATTAAAATTTAATAATTTCTTTCAATCTTCTATCTATCTCCTTCCATTCCTCATTCAGGTCCACTGTGCAAACACGGATGTAGTGGTCGGTGTTACGATAACGGTAAGTATCGAAGATGGACTTCTGAACCTTTGGATATACGAGAATACCGTTGGTACTGAGCGTATAAGGTACAGAGGCATCCTCTTGGTTGAGGACGTAGCTCATGATCTGAGAGATATGCTCACGACGGATATGTTCCTTGCTTCCTTCCTCCGGGCGCGAGACCAACGTCTGGACATAATACTTGGCGTCGAGGATGATTTTACGTTCCATTCTCTTGTTGGTCATCGTTACGTCCGTAATCATCGTAGGCAGGTGGCTGACAGTTCCTTCATCCACGGGCGACATTTGGAAATCAATGTACGAGCGGTCAACGGTCGGATAATCATCCCGGCACTCCTTCTTGTAGAAGTTGAAGAGGAACTTCTCAAAGATGGCATTGAGCCTGTCCTTGGAGAAATCAAGGAAATGATATTTTCCCTTGGTATGCTCGTCGGGAAGCAGAGACTCAAATATCAGTTGGCAAATATGTACCAGCAGACCATAGAAGCGATTGTTACGGGTGATGGTCACTTTGCCAAAGTCTTCCTTGGTTAGCGGAATCAGAGAGACAGGAGGGAATTGAAGATATACAGACTTGACCGCCTTGTGGTTGGCTGCGTCGAGACCGTCATAATTCATCAGCCGTCTCAATGTGGCATAGATAATCTGATTGATAAGCACATCATGGGAATACTCGTCATAGTTGCAATGCAACCTTCCTTCTCTCCAGTGATTGCCCCTCAGCGTCTTGCTGACATTGAGCTTTCCCTTTACGCCGTACCTATCTTCTTCCACGTAGACATACTCATGGTAGATTCCATAGCGGAAGAGCCTTTGACATCCGGCCACCAACAGCTTGGCGAACAAGTCTGGATAGGTATTGCAGTGTTCTGCGTCAACCTTTATCTTGTCGCGCTGCTCTGCCAAATCCCATGCGTAGCAAAGGAGATAGTAGAGGTTCTGTATGGGTATGTACTTGCGGATGCCCTCCATGTTACTCTTCTTTTCCTGTCAATATGCGTTCCAACTGATGGTATAGCCCTTCATCGTCAAAGCATACGTCTCTGAGGTAGGGCAGTACTTGATAATCAAGCGTGTCCTGCCACCACTTGTCAGCTTCAGCGATATGGGCCACATCCGTGAAATAGCTGTGGCCAATCATCTTACCAGGCCCTAACAGCTCCTCACTGGCTATCAGGTCATTCACCTTGTTGAGCCGCAGGCATATCGTGTTGATGAACTCCTTATGCAGTCCATGCTCGGAGAGGAAGTCCTTAAAAGTCTGTTTGAACTCCGGCTCCAGAGTGTAAAACGAGAAGCGGCGGCGCAGTGCATAGTCCAACTGTGCCAGCGAACGGTCGGCGGTATTCATGCAGCCAATGATATAGACATTCTCCGGTACGTAGAACGTTTCGTCGCTGCTTTCACTGTACGTGAGCGAGATGGCATACTTGCTCTTTCGCTTGTCAGGCTCAATGAGCATCATCAACTCACCAAATATCTTACTGATGTTGCCACGGTTGATCTCGTCGATGATGAAGAAGAACTGCTCTTTAGGTGCTGCCAGGGCTTTTTGGCAGAACTCGTAGAAGATACCATTCTTCACCTCGAAGCCGTCCTTTGCCGGACGTATGCCCTGGATGAAGTCCTCATAGCTATAGCTCTGGTGGAACTGCACCATGGCAATATTTGCGTCATTCTGCTCACCCATCATCTGATAGGCTACCTTTCTCGCAAGGAATGTCTTTCCTACGCCCGGAGCACCTTGAAGGATGATGTTCTTGAACCGTTTGAGCAGTTCTACAATATGCAGGAACTCGTCTTTGTCAATGAAAGGCTTGTCCCTGTCCTTGTCGAAGTCATAGGTATCATAGTCAGGCTGGGGGCTGTCAGAAGAGGAGCTTGTACGCTCTTCCTTGCTTGCCATCTCCACAATGGCTTGATATTCCTCATAGGACAACCCGAACAACGAGCCTTGAACGCCTTTGCCCGGCTCACTGTTTCTGAACACCTCATTTTGTATCAGCTCAGACCATGGCACTTGGTATTTCACCTTTTCGGTAATGACAAATTCCAGCACCTCGCCCTCCTTTGACTTGTGCAAGCCTTTGGTGATTTCACAAAGAGCCTTCACACGCTTCACGGGAGTCGTCTCATAGCAAATCAGCTTGTCACCAGCCTTTGCCTTTTCAAAGTACTTGAATATCCTTCGCTTCTTGCCCTTGTCGCCGTAAGCTGTATAGGTCTGCTTGTCACCGACATTGTATTCATCCACATCCCATAACGTCGGACTGTCATTGAGCCAGAAGTATTGCGTGCCATCATGTGGGGCTTTGGCGACAACATCGGCATCGGGTTCGGCCACGATACCGCTGTCCTCATAGGCCAGTGCCGTGAAGTCTATGAAATTGTCACAAGGAACCTCACGGTTGTAAATCTTCGTGTTCAGCTCGTCCATGATGTTGAGATAGTCGGCATAGTCCATGTTATTTTTAACATAAATGCCATAGTGGTTCAACAGTTGTCGGTTATTGCTGTCGAGAGAAAGATAAGTCTTGGGCTTAATCCAATACAAGGCAATCGTAGCACGAAACCTTATACCTTTTTGTTCCTTTACGATATCGTAAATTTCACCAATCTCTTTATCTCCCTTATTGTTGATAACAGCATCGAGAAGCTTCCACAAGTTCTGAATGTTGGCTTCTCTTTCTTCTGAGGTAATATCAGACCAATAGTACACTGACTTCTGTGGATTTAGCTGTGGTACACCTTCATAATCAACAGGAGTGTCAGAGCTCATATTGAATATTCGTTTGAAAACAGTACATATCTCCGTCTTTTTTGAAATAAGTGTCAGACGGTTGATGATACCCATAACAGTAAATGGATCGATATCCTTTGGCGGAAATTTACTGCTCGAGTTGATATGGTTTGTATAACTTGGGTCGAGAGACGTCAAAACCACATCCTTCAGTTCTTCTTGTCTTTCCTTATAAGCCAAGAGCTTTTCTGCCAGTTCATGAAAGAACGGAACCCATGTGTATTTATCCTTGTATGTTGCCATATTCAATCTGTGCGGACGGCCACAAGGGCCGCGCCCTGCTATTTCATTACCTTATTATATAATGTGTCCCAGGAATTGACGACATCGTATTGGACATCGCTCGCGCCGATGCTCTGAAAATGCTTGGTGGCACAAGCTATCTTGGCTTTTTCCACGTCGCGCAGGTCGGCCTCGATGATGGAGCCCTTGGTCTCGGCTATGAAGTAGATATGCCTGACACCGCTGTCTTCCTTGAACACCACTGCCCAGTCGGGATTGTAATGACCCATAGGAGTATTGATATAGAAACCACGGGGCAGCTTGGTATAGACCTGCACCATATCCTGCTTCTCCAAAGCCTCGGCAAAATCCATCTCGCCTTTTGAGTCCACCACAACAAGGTCGTAGAGGCTCTTCTTCGATGCCATGGCATTCTCGCCGAGCTTGCCACGCAGCGTGTTCTCGGTGAACACGTCCTTGTCATAGGTGCCGTCCATCTTGTTGTACTCGATATGCTCGATGACCGACATGGCCTTGCAGGAGTTGATGATGCGTGCCGACTTCATGATGAACTCCTCGGGGTTGAGCTGGAACTGATGGAACGTCTTCTTCGGGTCAATGCCCTGAAGAATGGCAACGATGGTCTTACGCGTCAGCCCCGTCTTGGAGACGAGCTGACCGATGAGGTCATAGCGCACACTGCCCACGCCCTCATGTACCTGTACCGTGCGGTTCTTGCCCTGCTTCATGGCGGTTCCTTCCTCAAGTTGCTGTTTGCTCTCAATCTTTTCAAGGCTACCCGTACTGATGAATACCTTAATCTCGGTCACGTTCAAGCTCTTGTCGAGTTGCTGGACTGCCTTGTCGATGAGCTTCTGCGAGTCGAAATGCACCGTATAGTAGCTGTGGGTGTTGATTTCCTTCCACAAGCCCATGAACTCGTCCTTGAACTTCTGCTCGTTGAAGTGTCCTTCCACAGTGCCACGTCCATTGGTCGGCTTCACCTTCTTCGGGTCGAACACGCCGTCAAGCTGGTTGACGATGACTTCTTTGATATTATCCAAGTCGCTGAAATCAAGCTTGTCCGCATCTTTGTCGGCAAAGTATTTGTCTGTCAGCTTGCCACGATGGATATAGCCTTGCTCTATCAGCATCTCTTGGATGTCGTCGGCAACACCGTCGGTAATGGTGTGCTCCGTTCCGTCCTCTGTCGTATATTTCACGCCGACAAACAAGTCTTCCGTCACCTTCATGGGGCGGTCGGCGCAGGCATCGGCAATCTCATGCTGTAGGCCGTCGGCAAAACGATCATAACTCTCGCTGGCTATAACGGTAAGGATGTTCGTATTGAATACACCGTCTTCTCCAAGCACGTCGGCATCCTGGCGGTCGCCACGCTCGTTGACGCAAAGGCGCATGCCACGACCCACTTCCTGCCGTTTCTTGTTCTCGTTGTCGCTCTCTTTCAGAGTGCAAATTTGGAAGACGTTGGGATTGTCCCAGCCTTCCTTCAGCGCACTGTGGGAGAAGATGAACCTGACAGGCTCTTTCAGACTAAGCAGCCGTTCCTTGTCCTTCATGATGAGGTCATAGGCGCTCTCGTCGTTGCTGTTGTCGCTGCCACGCTCCGTCTTCGGGTCCACCATGTGGCCTTTCTTGTCCATCGAGAAATAGCCTTGATGGATGTTCTCGGCTGCATTCCGTGGATCTTGCAGATAGCGCAGGTAGGCGGAATCGGTCAGATAAGGGATGTATTCTTGTAGTACACGGGGGTATTCCTCCTCGAACATCTTGGCAAACTTACCCTTAGTCTCCTCACCGCCATACAGTCTGTAGCTGCTTACATGGTCGATGAAGAACAGCGACAACACTTTGATATGCTTGGGATATAGTTGGCTCTCACGCTCGATGTGCTTGCGGATGGTCTCACGTATCTGGTTGCGGCGGATGACATCCTCGGTGGTCTTGCCAATCATCTGTCCGGGTTCCAACGTCTGACCATTGACAAAATGGATGGTGTTCGTGCGCCCGTCAATGCGGTCAATGACGAAGCCGTCGCGGTACTCCTCCAGTCCCCCACTCTGCTCATAGAGGTCGAAGCCGTCGCTGACGACTTTCGACTGTTGGGCCACCGTACCGCTCTTGCGCATCACGTCGTAGTTGATACGGGCCTGTGGGTTGCCAGTGGAGATAAGTATCTGTTCGAGGTAGACATAGCCGTTGGTGGCGGTCGTGCCTTTCTGCTCCACACCGACCACTTCAATCTTCTTCACCAAGTGCTTGTTGTAGGCATCCATAGCGTCGAGACGATACACCATGTTGGCGATGTCGTCCTTGCGGTGTGTGGCACTGTAGAGAAGCTTGAAGAGAGAATTAAACAATTTCAAGCCCTTGCGTGTCTGGTTCGTCTTGTTGGCACCGAGCACGCTCTGGGGCTCGTCGATGATCATGATGGGGTGCGTGGCGGCGAGGATGTCAATAGGACGGCGTGAGCGAAATTCGTCACGACGGGAGAAGATGATACGGGCAGCAGCATCTCCTGCACGCCCTTCCTTGTTCTTGTCCTCATTGAGCGAGGTATTGAAGGCCTGCGTGTTGATGATCATCACGTGTATGCCGGCATCGGCGGCGAAAGAGTCTATCTTGGAGAGCTGTTTGGAGTTATAGACGAAGTACTGGATACGCTTGCCGTATTCCTGTGCGAAATACTCGCTCATGCTGTCGAAGCTGCTGAGCACTCCCTCGCGGATGGCGATGCTCGGCACCACGACGATGAACTTCGTCCAGCCATAGAGCTTGTTCAGCTCGAACATCGTCTTGATATAGGTGAATGTCTTGCCCGTTCCCGTCTCCATCTCGATGGTCAGCGTGCGACCGTCGCCCTCCAACTGGTCGATGGGTTTCAGACCGAACGAGGTCTGCACCCTGCGTATGTTGTCGCGCAAAGGCACGTCTGGCTCCAACGGTGCGTTGGCAAAGCCCTCAACATGGAATAAATTGTTGTCCTGCTTGCCATTGACAACACCCTGGTCAACGAGAAAGTTGCTCGTTCCGTCGTAGTGCGGTTGACCCAGGAAGCAGTCCGTCACGGCACGGGCGGCATCTTCTTGGAAACGCTGGTGTTTATATTTGAGTTTCATTCAATTTTTCCTTCTTTTGTTTTTCTGCGTTGCGACCCATTATTCGCTGCGTAGCAAATGATCCTTTGCTGCGTAGCAAACGATCTTTTTCTATAGGATTACAACATCCATCAAATAGGTTCGACCCCATCTGAACATTGTTTCAGCCTCACGAGAACATAGGTTTGCCACCATCATTACATAGCTTTGATACGATGATAAGTCCTCTTTGAAGTTGTTATATCACACGGATGTTGTTCAACGCTTCATCGTCTGACCAGCTAAGGAGCTGCTTGAACTGCTCAAAGATGTTGATTTTCTGCTCGTCCTTCTCGAAGCAGCTGTCACGGAAGAGGACGCGAAGCGGAGCCTTGTCGGCCATCGCCTTGACAACATTATCAGTGATGGGCTTACCGAAACAAGCCACGAGGTCGCCGTCGTTGATGGTATAGACCGTCACACCGTCTATCGTTTCTGTAGCCAAAGGCAACGAGAGCTGCACACCCCAATCCACCATACAGCCATAAAGCAGATCGAGTTCCGTGCGGTCTTCTTTTACGTTATCTGCAAAAAGATCCAACTGCTGAGGATCCAAGTCCTTTGGAGCGAAATAAACATCCTTCATATTGCTGGAGTCTACGCGGAAGACACGGAAGCCAGTGTCAAGTTTTAACTTGTTGCTTTTCTCAAACAAATTTGGCTGTTCTTTTGAAAATTCTTCATTTACCTCTGATCCTGCTCTGCGAATTCTTTCCTCACCTAATTCAGTTAGTAAATGCGGCTTATGTAATTCATCTAAAACAGAAATTGCATTGTTGGCTATTCTTTTTGCATTCTCTGAAGAAGAGTTAAGCATATTATCTATATTCTCAGGATACTGAACAAGGATGAATGTTCTTTTGCCCCCATCTTTATTCAACCTAAAAATACTGTCTGCAGTCGTTCCGGAACCACTGAAAATATCCATTACTATTGCATTGTCGTTTGCAGCAAAACCAAGCAAATATTTTATTAGCGCTATCGGTTTAGGATTCGAGAATACATCTTTCTTAAAATATCGGTAGACATCTTCCGATCCTGTACTTGTTGTACCTTTATCATCAACAAGTCTTTCAGTTGTCGTAAATATACTTCTTGGTTTCTTTCCTTGCGGCATTCTCTGCTTGAACTGCACGGACCAACCTCCATTTGGAGATGGCACAATTCTGGCTTCTCCTTCTTTAATATCTTGCTTGAATCTTTTTTCTGATCTTAGCCAACTAATAGGATTACCATCTTCGTCAAATTGGGGCCCAAGGGGGATTGTCCGTGGCGGACGGATGCCGCTGCCTAACCAAAGACAGTAACACATCTATAGAAAAAGAAGGGTATATCCCTTATTCCCTTCAGGCATGACCTGAAGGCTTTCATC
>NZ_JAMXSP010000053.1:0-9167 GCF_025457485.1 Hallella absiana | reverse complement strand
ATCTTTTCTTGTTCCATGACCGCAAAGGTAAGCAAAAAAAATAGTTTTAGCACGCTATCATATCAAGTTCTTTGGTTAGGCAGCGGCATCCGTCCGCCACGGACAATCCCCCTTGGGCCGAAATGCTATGATAAATATCATCGGGATTCCAACCACGTTTGAACTCAATACGGTTGTCCTCCACCCTTCGCTTCTTGAGCAGGTCTTCTATGTTGATAGGTAATGCCATAATGCTATTATCAATATTGAGTGGCTAAAGTTACGTATTTTATTTCAATAAATCATCTCGGATTGATTATTTTTGCCCCAAAACTTTCTTCAGCATCTCCTTCATCTGCTCCGGAGTCATGCTGTCGACGTCTATATCCGGCTTTTCTTCCTCAAGATTCAACAACTTGGAGTTATACTCGAAGCGAGTCTCAAGCGGGTACATGTCCTGATATCCGGCTGTGATGTTGTTGCCAAGCGAATGGCCCATACTCTCAGAGATATACAACTCTTCAACCCCAAGATGCTTGAGATTAGTAGCAAAGGAGTGGCGGGCCCAGGTACCCGAAGGTTTCTTCTCCCACCCAAGCACTTCCTTGCAGATGCGGATGACACGGTCCTTTATATTCGAGTTCTCCTGTACCGTCAGCTTACGTCTTATCGTCTCATCCTCAATGCCACGGAAGATTTGCGGAAAAACATAAGCATCCTTTGCTGGTTTAGCGCCAATCTCGTCAAGAATCACCTGCAGAGGCTTGATGATAGGTACGATAACGACGGACATGCCATTGCTCGTCTCAGAAGTCTTCTTCCTCAGAAATTCAAAAGCACGTCCTCCTTCTGCAAAATAGGTGCGATTGAACTTCAGCCTCCCGGCATCGGCCAGATTGAAGCCATTACAGAGGTACTGAGTAAGGAACAGCCCAAGAGAGTCATGGGCACGCTCCGTATATTCCTTCGTCCAAGTCTCGGGATAACGTTTCTCTGTAAACACATGATACAACTGCGTCATCTCCTCAATGGTCAAATACGACTGCTGCCGCTTCTTCCCTCGCGGTATAGAAACGAGATCGTTGTCCTTATTTGAAAACGGGTAACTTTCTTCGGGGAGATAGCCTCGCTTGATGCACTCGTTCCATACGACACGACAGGTCCGGAGATACATGCCCCTGGTAGCATCAGAGATTTTCCCCTCGAGCTTTCCGTTCAGCATAATACCGTTTCTCATACCTTCATCCCATAGCTTGATGGTGTTCTTGTCTATCTTAAATCCATTAACCTCACCGATAATCTTTCGGAAGGAGTTCAATGACCAAGAGTAGTTATCCGCTGTACCTACCCTATTCTCTCTTTTATACTTGTTGATAAGTCCCTCCCACACGCCAAGGAAAGAGAAGTCGTTCTCTTCCTCGAAGCCGGCGCCAGAAAGCATCGTCTTGATATTGTCAAGCGTGATCGGTCGTGACTTGCTAAGCTTCACAACCTTCTCACGGTATCCTTCCAACAACTGTTGCCACTGGTCATGGATATCCATCAGCCGGCTGCGTGAGCTGCTGACACTACATACAGAGTTGAAGAACGTCTCTGTCTGAAATGGCATATCGACGAGCTTATAGTACCATCGCGTTCTGTCTATATTGAAGCAGATCGCCATAGGATACTTTTCTGTATTCTTGTTTGTACGCTTATCAAGCACGAGGGTCATCGAAAGATTACCGATTTTGTTACAATTGAGTGATGTTTTGGAGGCCTTCATAATGGGTGTCTGTTAGAATGAGAGTTGATTTTGCGAACATTTTGCGAACACGATGCGAACACAAAAGCCGGATAAATACAATTTTATAAGATTGCATCTTTTGGTTACAAAGTTAGTAATTAATTGTATATCAACCAAATAAAACAAGTCATGAAATCTTATAAAATTTCATAAAAACGTATTTTAACAGACTCATAATCTGGAGGTCCTAGGTTCAAGCCCTAGCTGGTCCACAATGAAAATCAGCGACTTAGAGACTTCTCTAAGCCGCTGATTTTCTTTTCAGGAAAACGATGGGAAAACAAATTCAGTTTGATAAGCCCCTGATATTTCCTTTATCTTGACACCAAAATCACCTTGGAAAAAACAATCGGGAAAACATCACGGAGTATCATTTACGCATTCAGTTCTTGTAAAAGGGCAAGGCCTTTTACCGTCAACTTGTACTTTTGGCGTGGGTGTCGCGGACTTTCGGGATAGAGCAAAGTGACGATACCATGCTTGATGGCTGGCTCAATATAATGATATAAGATGTTTCATCACTCCTTCGAACACATGGGCGTTGACCTCAACGGCTTTACGCCGCTAAGCTGGAACCAAGTGAAGGAGAAGATAGAATTCCAAATGGCTTACGACACAAACGTGAGCCACTGGATAAAGTAAAATCACAAGACAAGACAGACATGACACGTAAAAAGAAAGACCGCATCGGGCGGGCATACAAACATCTGCTGGAGAGGGACAAAGACTGGGATTTCTGTTTCCTGCTCTACCTTGAGAGGAAGAAGATGAAACGTATGGCAGATTATTTCTCGAAATCGGACATAACGTACAGCGATCCTATAATCTTTCGTGATTTGAGTCTCTGCATACGCTTGCTTGATACTCTTTGTTACGCTCACCTAACTCCTCGACGTTCATGAAGTCGAGCAGATACTCGTCCTTGAACATTTGTATTGCTTTCAGTGCCTGGGATGTTGGCACGGTCTTGGCAAAATTGTTGGGCAGTTGTCCCTGATGATGGTACAGGGAAGAAAAAACGAATACGCTGCAAGAGGGCACTTTACGGTCTTATGCTTACCTTTAGGTAGGAAATGGATGGGTAGGGCAGAGATCGAAAATAACGTTAACTTGCTTTAACTTGTAAGTTTTGCGCATTCGACATTGATTCGCTAATTTTGCGCTTGAAACAGAAAACTTATATGCGTATGAAACGTCTCCGCGACTTCCTGTCACCGCTTCGCCAACCATTTGAGAGAAGCCAAGTACCCATGATGGTGGTGTTGTTCTCTGTCTTGTCCACGGCTGTGATCGCTGTGGTCTGCATGACTGGATCCCTATGGATGGCAGGAGCTGTGTTGCTGGTGCTTACTATTATCGAGGCTGCTATCTATTGCTTCTTGAGTCGTTCAAAAGGGGTAGGAGAGTGAGACTTGCCATCACAGTCCCAGCTTATCCGCGTCGCTATATTCGTGGATCGTGCAGTCGTCGGCGAGGATGAAGGGACGCTGAGCGTCGAGCATAGCAAAGGAGTCGTTGATGACAGGCTCTTTTTTGCGCGTATGCGCGAAGATCTCGTAGTCGTAGCCGTCGATGGCGTAGGGCTTCCCGTCCTCGTCGTAGTGCTCGCTAACGTCGGCCCACATTGGTCCTCCCGTCTTGGCCCATCCGCCTCGCTCTTCGCCCACATCGGCGAGGGCAAGCCATCCTTCGTCGCTCTTGGCAAGATTGTTGAGGCTGTCGGCGCTGACGGTACCAAGGAGATCCTTGTGGCGCTCTACCCATCCGCGGTTGATGCCGGCATGTGTGAAGAGCACCTTCTTGCCGCCTATCGTTGTGTCAAACGCTATCTGGAACATGCGGTGGCGATCCTCGAAGATGCCCTCGATGGTATGGAGATGCCGTTCCGACTTGCGGCTGCCGGAAGCTCTGCCAGCGAAGACCTTGTTGAGGTAGTGCGCGTCGTGGTTGCCGATCAGGAAGACAGGCTCACACGTCAGGTAAGAGCCAAAGAATATGTCGTAGAGATGCTCCCAGTTGATGATGGCCTGGCACTCATTGATGCCTTCTGCGGGATAAGGATCGAAATAATCGCCTAAGAAAACTACCGTGTCGAAATCGCGGCGATGCTCTGCTATGTCGTTAATGGCTTCCTCCCAAAACGACCGTCCGTGTATATCGGGAATAATCAGAATGTTCATATCGCTCAGTTTTTTGGCAAAGATAAGGAAAAAGAATGAGAAAGCAAAGAGTTTTAGCTTGTTTTTGCCAATAGTTGTCACAATGTCTTTATAGGCATATTCTTTTTGTCTATTTGTTATTATCATTCTATTGCAATGCCCATGCAATCCTATTGTAATCTGCTGTTTGTAATTTTGCCAATGAAAAATCAATAAGTATTCAATATACCTATTATTATAGAGATTAACGACAATGAAGAGACAAAAGCTAACAGAGGCTATGCGGAAAAGCTCCATCGGAGCTCTGTTGTTCACAATGATGCTCATCCCCATGATAGCGTATGCTGGGAGCGACGATCCCGCACCGAAGACCCACGAGGACAATGCGGCTGTCAACAAACGTGTGCTGGTGATCCGTGCTTTGGACAATGTGAAGTCGAACTACTACGACGATTATCTCCTTGCCGAGAACACCGACATTGCCCAGGACAGTGTCAATCAAGTCTACAACGGTGTGGTGGAGCACAATCTGCAAAAGGCGGGCACTGGCTTGCACTTCGTCAATATGGACGACCATGCGCTCAACAGTAGTCAGTGGCAGCCAATTCTGGACAATATTGTTCTCAAGGGAGAAGGCGAGAACCTTCGCGCCGACCTATCCGCCATCAGCCGTGCCGATCTGAAGAAAGCCATGCAGGATGCCGGGGCACGGTATCTGCTTGTCATCGACGCCCAGTATCTGCGCTATACCGAGAAGCCCATGCCGATGATGTATCACTTTGTCAACTACTCACTCTACGACAGCAACGAGCAGAAGCTCACCAGTGGACAAAACTACTTCTCGGCTTATCAGCCACAACGCAAGGCTGAATTGGAAAAGGCTTCGATGAAGTCGGTGAGAAAGATCGCGGAGCAATTGAGCAAGGTCATCAAGGCTCAGTAACGTTAAAACAAGATTACTTTTCACGATAACTACAATCACATAACTTCTTAATTTTATGGAAACACGCATTCAGACATTGTTGCTGACCTCTGCAATGATGTTAGGAGGAACTGTTGCCTCTTGGGCACAAAACGTGCTGGCAACTGTCAACGGAAAGGTTGTCGACGAGAAAGGACAGCCTGTCATAGAAGCAGTTGTCACAGTAAAAAATGAGTCTACAGGTTTCTCTTTGTCTACTCCTACCCGTGCCGATGGCTCCTACAGCTTTCGCGAGGTGCCACTCGGCAAACCCTACACGGTTACAGCCAAATATATCGGATATGGCGATCAAAAGCGTTCAGGTTTCACGCTCAACCAGGGCGATGCCTTGCGCGTGAACTTCAAGATGAGCGAGACGGCCAGCGACATACAGGAGGTAGAGGTCGTGGCCAACTCCTTGAAAAAAGGAGTGGAGTCGGAGGGTGCCTCGACGACCATCTCTGAGCAAGATATGAAGCATCTGCCGGTCAACGGCCGTAACTTTACCAACCTGATGGACCTCTCGCCGCTCTCCAATGGCAACCAGCTCAGCGGGCAACTCGCCTCGTCGACAGGATTCAACATCGACGGTATGTCGAGCAAAAACCCTATCTCCGGCGGTGCCGCCAACATGCGCAAGGGCAGTCCTTATGCGCTGACCATGGAGGCTATCAAGGAGTTTAAGGTCGTCACCAATGCTTATGACGTGACCTACGGCCGTGCCGGTGGCGGACTCATCAATGCTGTGTCTAAGTCCGGCACCAACCAGCTCCACGGCTCTGCCTTTGGCTATATGCGTGCCGACTGGCTGGCCAGCGACAAAGACATCCTGGGCAACAAGCGCAACAGCGACTTCTCGACCTATCAATATGGCTTCTCGCTCGGTGGTCCGATTATCAAGGACCGTATGCATTTCTTTGTGGCATGGGATCATCAAAAGGACACACACCCGCTCCGCATTGCCGACATTCGCAACGACGGCGACCAGACACGCTACAATCTCTCGCCGGAGACGCTCCAGCGATATGTCTCCATCGCACAGAACAAATACGGACTCAGTACCACACAGCAGGAGTATGGATCCTTCGACAAAAAGTCTAATACCGATGCCGTCTTCGCACGTATCGACTGGCAGCTCAGTCCTACCAACCTGCTCACGGTCCGTGATAACTTCAACTACAACAAGATGCCTTATTCCCAGGGCGACAATAGCTCGATCAACCTGCTGGAGAGCTATTCCGACTGCAACACTTCGGACAATAGCCTCATGGCTACCCTGCGCTCCATCCTCAGCCCCACGATGACCAATGAACTCAAGGCTCAGTGGATGCACTCTATGGAGGAGACCAAGCCCAACAGTTTCCTGCCCTCGGCAAACATCCCGCGTGCCATCGTGGAGGGCGTCACCTCCACAGTCGGCGGCAAAGAAGTGTCGACCACCATTCAGCTTGGCGGACAGCGCTTCACGCCTGAGAACTTCCACGACAACGTCTATCAGCTTATCGACAACCTGCTGCTCACCAAGGGCAAAGTCAACTACACCTTTGGCGTAGACCTGATGTACAGTCACCTCAACAGCCGCTATGGCAGTGAGACCAACGGCCGCTTTTATTTCACAGGCCTCGACAACTTCGAGAACCTGCAACCCTATCGCTACGCCCGCGACATCTATCTCTCCAATGACGAGAATGCCCAACGCGTCAAAGAGCGCATTGTCAACGCCGGTGTCTATGCTCAGGCTGTCACCACGCTTGCGCCGGGACTGTCGTTCATGGGCGGTCTGCGCATCGACGATGCCAGCTATCTCGACAAGGGACACTACAACGAGACGGCCGACCGCACGCTGGGCGTGAAGACCAACCGTGGGCTGAGCCTCTTCCTCGTGCAGCCCCGTGTGCAACTCACCTGGGACTTGGGTGACCGCCACAACGACATCTTCAAACTCGGTGCCGGTATCTTTGCCTCCGACATCAACAACTACGCCATGGTGAACAACATGGTCTTTGACGGCTCGCGTATCTGCACTGTTGACATCCAAGGTGCTGCCGTGCCCACGCCCAACTTCCCCGCTTATCGTCAGGATCCCTCTACGGCACCGGGACTGGACCTCTTCAACAATCCTAACATCGAGAAGACCTATACCATCAACTGCAATGGCAGCAACGCACAGGTGCCCACCATCTATAAGGCAAACTTCTCCTATACCCACTACTTCAGTGACCGCTTGAAGGTAGGTGCCGCTTTCTACACCACGCTGGCCCGTCACAACTATCTCTATCGCGACAAAAACATGGTCGACGAGCCTTATTTCCGACTTGCCAACGAAGCCAACCGCGGTGTCTACGTGCCAGCCGAAAGCATCAACACCGCCAATGGTGCCGTGAACTGGATGAACGGCCGCAAGACCACGGAGCTGGGACGTGTGCTCGAACTCAACAGCGACGGCAAGGTCAACCAGTTTGCTTTTGTCCTCGACGCAGACTGGCGCTACTTCCGCGACGGTGAGCTGAGCGTGAGCTATACGTGGAATGATTCCAAGGACAACATCAGCTACAATGGCGATGTGGCCAACACTTCCACGCTCGTGAAGATGGTTGTCGACGATCCGCGCGACATGAGCAAGATGAACTACAGCAACAATCAGTGGCGCCATAAGGTTGTGGCCTATATCACCTCACCGTCGTTCTGGGGCTTCAATGCCGGTCTGCGCTTCTCGGGCATCGGCGGCACACGCTACTCGCTCGTGGTCAACGGCAACATCAACGGTGACTTTGTCTCTACCAACGACTTGGCTTATGTCTATGATCCCAACAGCAGCTCCACTCCGCAGTATCTCAAGGATGGTATCAACGCTGTTCTCGACAATCCCAATGTGCGTGGAAGCGTGAAGCGATATATCCGCGACAGCTTCGGAAAGGTCGCCGAGCGCAACGGTGGTGTCAACGGTTTCTATGGTGTCTTTGACTTCCACTTGGGCAAGAGCATCAAGATCTACAAGACACAGAAGCTCGACCTCTCGCTCGACCTCTTCAACGTGGCCAACTTCCTCAACAAGGACTGGGGCGTAGGACGCAACCTGGGCAATGTCTATCTCTACACTGTCAAAGGCTTCGACGCCAAGAACAAGGAGTTCGTCTACCGTGTCAACACCAATGCCGGCGTGACCAGTGGTAACGGAAATCCTTATCAATTCCAGCTCGGACTGCGATATGAATTCTAATCTTTATCATCATCAAGACAAAAATGAACAAGACGCTTAAGTTTGTATTGGTAGCTGTGGTGGCTATGATGGCCGCCGTGGCCTCGGCCCAGACCCGTATCATTGCCCATCGCGGCTATTGGACGTTGGCCGGAAGTGCTCAAAACTCTATTGCCTCGCTGGAGGCTACACACCACATCGGGGCCTATGGCTCGGAGTTCGACGTGTGGATCACGCAGGACAATCAGCTCGTTGTGAATCACAATCCCGAAATAGGTGGGGTGAACATTGAGAGCGCACGCTATAAGGATATCAAAGACAAAAAGCTGAAAAACGGCGAGTGTATCTCCACGCTCCGGCAGTATCTCGAAGCCGGAAAGCAGCACTGTCAGGGCACGCAACTCATTCTTGAGATCAAGCCCCATAAGGTGCAGGCCGACGAAGACCGTTGTGTTGATGCTGTCGTGAAGATGGTGGCCGACGAGGGCATGGCTCAGCAAGTGGAATATATCTCGTTCAGCATGAAGGCCTGCGAGCGTTTGGTGGCTGCCGGTGCCAGGCACGTGAGCTATCTTGGCAGTGATGTGGAGCCGAAAGAGATTAAGGAGAAGGGTATGTCGGGTATCGACTATGCCGGTCCCGCCTTCGCCGTGCATCCCGAATGGATCAAGCAAGCCCACGATCTCGGGCTGACGGTGAACGTGTGGACCATTGATGATCTCGACGATGTCGACGACTTCATCAAAGCCGGTGTCGACTTCATCACCACCAACAAGCCCGTTGAGGCCATGAAACTCGCCCGGTAAAGTCTGGAAAGAGTGCTAAATCGTGGAATATATTCTTGACAAAACTGTGTCAGGAAAATGCTTCGTTCCAGAGAACGAGAAATCGTGAAAATGGCAGAAAACCACCGTCGAAGCATCGAAAAACTGAGGTCAAAGTGTTATCTCAGTGGTTTCTTGTGATCCTTAATTCCGCAACACTATTACAAATATAACTTTTTAAGTACCTGAGCAACAAAAAGTTGCCCAGGATTTTGCCATGTCGAAGAATTCACTTATCTTAGTGTTGCAAAAATAAACA
>NZ_JAMXSP010000052.1:0-9394 GCF_025457485.1 Hallella absiana | reverse complement strand
TGTTTATTTTTGCAACACTAAGATAAGTGAATTCTTCGACATGGCAAAATCCTGGGCAACTTTTTGTTGCTCAGGTACTTAAAAAGTTATATTTGTAATAGTGTTGCGGAATTAAGGATCACCTACAAATTTCATTGGATTTCACTTATGAACTAATGTTAGTATTAACCGCATGCACGACTATTAGTTTTAACACGAGTTCGATTATTAGTATTTACATGGCAAAGTTACAACTTTTTTTCTTTTTGCAGCAATATAAATTGGAAGAATTATGAGTAAATTTGCTTTGAATGCTTAAAAGCCTTCCTCACTTCCTATAAAACTCCTGTATCTCGGCAATCATATCCTTCACCTCCGTCTTGTCGGTCACTGCTTCCTCCGGACGCGAGGTATAGACCAGTCCGTACTGATTGCACTTCTATGTTGAACTTGCCTATCCTATTCTTTGCCTTTTTTTTATAAAAAGGCTTCATGGTTTATGCCAATCAAATTTTATTTTGTATTTTTGCTAAGAAATATAGATAACGCATCCACCATTGACCGACAAGAACAGGACCTACGTGGCCATCGACCTGAAGAGTTTCTACAGTTCGGTGGAGTGTGTCGCCAGGGGACTCGACCCGCTGACGATCAACCTTGTCGTGGCTGACGTGAGCCGCACGGAGAAGACCATCTGCCTGGCCGTGTCGCCATCGATGAAGGCCTACGGACTGGGTGGACGCGCCAGGCTCTTCGAGGTGGTGGAGAAGATGAGGAAGGTGAACTATGAGCGGCGCAAGGCCATCGGATTCAAGCCGTTCACGGGAAAGTCGTATCTCGCCAAGGAACTGCTGGAGCACCCCGACTGGGAGGCTGACTACATCGCTGCCACGCCGCGGATGGCGGAGTACATCAGGGTGAGCAGTGAGATCTACGGCATCTACCTCAGATATATCGCGCCGGAGGACATCCACGTCTACTCCATCGACGAGATCTTTGCCGACGTGACCGACTATCTGCAATCCTACAAGATGACGGCGCACGAGCTGGCGATGACGATGATCCGCGATGTGCTGCGTACGACGGGCATCACCGCCACGGCGGGTATCGGCACGAACCTCTATCTCTGCAAGGTGGCGATGGACGTGGTGGCGAAGCATATCCCGGCAGACAAGGACGGGGTGCGCATTGCCGAGCTCGACGAGATGAGCTATCGCCGGAAGTTGTGGGACCATCAGCCGATGACCGACTTCTGGCGCTTCGGACGCGGCATCGTGGCAAGGCTCAACGGCATCGGCATCGAGACAATGGGACAGTTGGCGAGAATGTCGGTCAACAACGAGGAACAGCTCTACCGGATGTTCGGCGTCAACGCGGAACTCATCATCGACCATGCCTGGGGATGGGAGCCGGTGACAATGGACTATATCAAGGCGTACAGGCCGGAGACCAACTCCCTGGGCAGCGGTCAGGTGCTGCAAAGTGCGTATACGGCGGAGAAAGGCCGTGTGGTGGCGCGTGAGATGGCGGATGCGCTGTCGCTCGACCTGGTTGACAAGCATCTCGTGGGCGACCAGATCGTGCTCACGGTGGGCTACGACCGCGAGAGCCTTACCAATCCCACTATCCGAGCGCAATATCACGGGGAGGTCAGTACCGACTGGTATGGCCGCAGTGTGCCGAAGCACGCTCATGGCACGCAGACATTGGACCACCCCACGTCTTCCTCGCAGCAGATCATCCGTGCCGTCACCGAGCTCTACGACCGCATTGTCAACCCGGTCTTGCTCATCCGTCGGCTGAACATCACCGTCAACCACGTCATCAGTGAGGACGAGGCACGGCGACAACGGCAACACACGCCCGTACAGCTCGACCTCTTCACCGACTATGAGGCGGAGGCACGGGAACAGAAGGAGGAGCGGAACGCGGCTGCCAAGGAGCGGCGGCTGCAGGAGGCGGCACTGAAGATCAAGAAAGAGTTTGGCAAGAACGCCCTGCTGCGCGGACTTAACTACGCTGAGGGGGCGACGCAGAAGGAACGGAACAACCAGATAGGAGGACACAAAGCATAAGGAAAAAGTACCAAGGTGGTACTAAGTCGCTTGGAAAAGAGGCATGGCATGAAGAAAAGTCGCTTAAAAAAATGGAATAGATGAAGAAAAGTCGCTTGGAAAAGTGGATTTACTCTTTGCTAATTGAAGGGAAATACTTAACTTTGCACTGACAACCGCAGAAAAATGTAGCTATCTGCATTTTTCCGCACTTAATAATGTAGATATGGAGATTGAAAGGGACATCATCAAAGCCTTCAAGACATGGAAAGAGGAGAACGGACGGAAGCCGATATTGCTCAAGGGTGCCCGGCAGATTGGCAAAACTTGGGCGATGGAAACGTTTGGCCGGGAATGCTTTAAGTATTGTGCCAAGTTTGATTTTGACAGACAACCCGAACTGAAATCTGTGTTTCAAATATCAAAGTCTCCCCAAAGAATACTCAAGGAACTTGCGCTTTATACAGATGTTCCTATCATTGCCGGTAAAACGCTGATTATATTCGATGAGATACAAGAATGTGAGGAAGCACTCAACAGTTTGAAGTACTTCTACGAGGATGCGCCTGAGTATCATGTCATCGCAGCTGGAAGCCTATTAGGAGTGGCGGTACGGAGACGTAGTATGACTGTCCCCGTGGGCAAGGTGCGCATCATGCGGATGTATCCTATAACATTCCGTGAGTTTCTTAGAGCGTCCGACCGGAAGACTTATGACTTCGTAGATGATTTGCAAGGAATCCAGCACTTGCCGGAAATTATCTTCAACAAACTGAAAACGGAATACCGGCGCTATTTGGTGTGCGGAGGCATGCCGGAGGCTGTCATCAGTCTGCTTGGCAACCGAGGTATGGCAACGGTAGAGAACGTATTGCAGGACATACTTGAGCTTTATGAACTTGACTTTGCCAAATATGCTGAGTCCAAGGATATTCCCCGCATCCATGCGCTATGGCACTCGCTACCAGCTCAGTTGGCTAAGGAGAACCGCAAGTTTGTTTACAAAGTGGTGAAGCCGGGCGCACGATCCAAAGACTATGAGGACGCCCTCATGTGGCTTGAGGATGCAGGAATGATATATCGGATATTCAACATCACCAAGCCAGGTCTCCCTCTTTCTGCATACGAAGACATTAGTGCCTTCAAAGTGTACGCCTGTGATTGTGGCTTGTTGCGCCGGCTGGCCCATTTGCCGGCTCAGGTAATGCTCGATTACAACGCCAACTATACGGAGTTTAAGGGCAGCATGGCGGAGAATGCCATACTGCAATCGTTGATGCCAATGCTCAATGGAGACATTCCTCACTATTGGTCGCCTGACAGCAGGGCGGAAATAGAATTTGTACTGCAACATGAGGCAGACATCATCCCCCTGGAGGTAAAAGCCGAAAATTGCGTGAGCGGGCGAAGCCTCTCGGTGTATAATGAACGTTTTCATCCCCGTTTGAGAATCCGTTTCTCATTTCTTAACTTGCAATATAATGAGGGCTTGCTGAGTTGTCCTTCCCCCTTGGCCGACTGGAGTTTCAAGTTTATGGATAAATTGCAACAAGAATTAAGATGAATCGGCAACCATGAGATACCTATCCATGAGCTCAGCGGCTTCGACCATGGTGGTGCCGGATGGCCGGGAAGAATACTAATGATGCAGTATATCACTAAGGACAAGTGAAAAATTATAGAATACGATGGACTGACGGCCACGACAGGGAGTTTGAGGAGTTCCACGCTATAACTGAGAACTTCTACAACCAGCTTGTCGGTGGTCCCCAGAACAGGCAGTCGTTTGTTCCGGGCAACCAGTCGAAGGACGTTAAATATGCGATGATAGTCTATTCGAAAGATGATGTCCCTGTGGCATGCTCCGGTTTGAAGGAACATGGCAACGGCGATGTAGAGATAAAACGTGTATGGGTGCAGCCGCCCTTCCGCGGTCATCACCTTGCGACATTCATGATGCGTGAACTTGAAAGTTTCGCTCGTGAACACGGATACAAGCGGACGGTGCTTATGACACGTGAAAGGATGGGCTATGCAATCAAGTTGTATGAAGGTCTGGGATATAAACGCATTGAGAACTATCCGCCATACCAGCACATGGATGACTCGGTTTGTTATAGTAAAGATTTAAGATAAAATTCTGATGATACAGCAAGTAGCATTTAAGTTGAAGCCACAGTCCCGTGGCTTCCATCTGATTACGGATGAGGTGCTCCGGCACCTGCCACAGTTGCCGAAGAAAGGACGGCTCAATCTTGGCACCTGGCAGGGCATCTACCTTTGCGAGTTCCGCAACGGCGGTGGCAACAGACATATTGTAGCAACAATTTTAGAGTAAACATTATGACACAGGAAGAAATAATGAAGCTTGTTACAAGCAAGGACGGATTCATAGGCCGTCCGCTGACCGTAAAGGAAGAGATATGCATCACCCGTGTCATCATGGAGTGGTTGAGAAGAAATGACCAGTAAATGAGCTATAACGAGACGATAGACAACTACCTCTATGATGAGGAGAACGAGTATACACAAGCCAACGATCTCTGGGAAGACTTCTTTATGGAGAAGCAGGACGAGATAGACGAACGGCCATGGATTCAGGCGGATGCCCTGGTCCGTCGCAATGAGTTGAACAAGCAGGTTGGCGACATGCTTGACAGGGTTTTGCCGGAAGAAGAGCGTGAACTACTGCGCCTTTATTTCGGCATTGGTCGCCGTCGGCATTCCATGGAAGAACTCATCGCACTCTTTGACAGCGAGCGCAAAGTGAATGCTCTTCTACAGTCAGCTATGGAGAGGTTGCGCTATTCCGACGAGATACTTACTATCTACAAGTATCTACACAGATAGTTCGGTGTCTCTGCCAAAAATATTGTGACATTAGCGATCACAACCTGTCAGTGATTCCGGCAAGACTCGAACTTGCATCCTTCTGCTCCGGAGGCAGACGCTCTATCCATTGAGCTACGGAACCATCAGACAGCTATTTTTTTCTACTTTTTGTTTCGTCTTCATCGAAGTAACTTCCCATTGATATCGGTATGTCGAAAGCCATGCACTCGTTGTAGCGGACACGGGAGCGACACTCACGGGCGAACATTCTTTCCGTTCCAGCCTCGTCTTCCTTGAACTCCAAGTGATTATCGATCGCCATCGCACCTGCCATGCCCTCCACGTCGAGGTTGTCGGTGCCGATGAGTGTGAAAGTCCAGTTCAACTTCTTCAGTTTTCCGATGAGTGTCTTGATCATCTTGAGGTTATACTCCTCCGAGCAGTTCTCCTCGCCATCGGTGATAATGGTCACCAGCACATGGTCGTCAGCCGTTGTCTGGGCGTTGAGCTTGCTGATACCCATGCCGATAGCGTCGTAGAGCGGTGTGGCACCACCGGGGCGGTACTCCTTGTTTGTGAGTTTGTGCGTGGCCCTTGCGGGCACATTGTCGAAGACGTAACGCTTGTGCGAGCTGTCAAAGGTGATGAGCGTCACGCGCTGCTCCATGTCCTTATGAAGCCCTTGCATCTTCTTCACTGTCTCTATTGTCTCGTTGAGTCCCATGAGGGCTTGCTTCTCGATGACACACATGCTGCCGCTCTCGTCGACAATAATCAGATTGAATACTCGTTTCATAGTTTTTCTCCTTATTATTTTTGTTTTTAAACTTAATTTTCCGAGCTCGTTTATCTTTTAAAAGAATAAAGGCATGGAAAAATTAAGTGCCGAGCAATTTTTTTATTAATTTTGTAGCAAGATGGCGAAAGAGCAAAATAAGAAAACCACTGTCGGGCTGACCGACGAAGAGATTATCGAAGGATTGCGAAACCGTGACCCACAGATCACCCGTGACTATTTCTACGGCGTCTGCCGCATCGCTTACCACATCTATAATAAGCACTATGGGCTGGAGTGGAAGATGGGACTCGACTTCTATAGCATTGCCCATGAGTATTACCTCTCCCTTGACAAACACAACTTCCGCCAATTAGAGGACCGCAAGCCCGGCATGACACTGAAGACATGGATGATCAACGGCTTCCGCTTCGTGCTGCTCGACCGCCTGAAGGACTACAACAAGGAGCAGTGCTTGCAGAGCTTCGAGGAGCGGATGGAGAAGGCCAGCCTGCGTTTCGACGTCCCCGACAACAACTTCTCTGAGGACTTCCGCAACACAGTCTATGAGATTTGCCACAGTGTGATAGGCCGCGACCACCGATCGTCCATCATCCTTCAGATGATGCTCATTGAGGGTTTCAAAGGTAAGGAGGTGGCCGCACAGTTGGGCATCACTCCTTCCGCCGTGACACAGAAATACCACCGGCTGATGGAGGAGGTTGTCATCCCCTATTTCAAACATTACTATGTGGCACCGACCTGTGAAGCCGAGTCAGAAATTATGTACGATAAAGAGTTCGACACAAAGATGTCTATCTCTGCAAGTCCGCTGCCGTTTTCAAACCAAATACCACCAACTATGGAGAAAGATTATTCCAACCGCACCACACCCGACTACATCACCTCACTCAAGCCCAACGAGATTTTCGTCTTCGGCAGCAACCTCGCCGGGATGCACGGAGGCGGTGCCGCACGCATGGCACGACTCTACTTCGGTGCTGTCCTTGGCAATGGCGACGGCCCGCAGGGGCAGAGCTACGCTATCCCCACCATGCAGGGCGACGTGGAGACCATCCAACCCTATGTGGATAAGTTTATCAGCTATGCCAAGGCGCATCCAGAACAGACGTTCCTCGTCACCCCGATAGGCTGTGGCATCGCCGGATTCACTCCCGACGACATCGCCCCACTGTTTGAGAAGGCTGTTGATGTGGAGAATATCCATCTGCCGCAGAGCTTTTGGGAGGAATTAGTTTAACCGACGGAGCTTTGAACGGCAAGAACAGGACCTACGTTGCCATCGACCTGAAGAGCTTCTACAGTTCGGTGGAGTGTGTCGCCAGGGGACTCGACCCGCTGACGACCAACCTTGTCGTGGCTGACGTGAGCCGCACGGAGAAGACCATCTGCCTGGCGGTGTCGCCCTCGATGAAGGCCTACGGACTGGGTGGGCGCGCAAGGCTCTTCGAGGTCGTGGAGAAGATGCGGGAGGTGAACTATGAGCGGCGTAAGGCCATCGGATTCAGACCGTTCACGGGGAAGTCGTATCTCGCCAAGGAACTGCTGGAGCACCCCGACTGGGAGGCTGACTACATCGCCGCCACGCCGCGGATGGCGGAGTACATCAGGGTGAGCAGTGAGATCTACGGCATCTACCTCAAATATATCGCGCCGGAGGACATCCACGTCTACTCCATCGACGAGATTTTTGCCGACGTGACCGACTATCTGCAATCCTACAAGATGACGGCGCATGAACTGGCGATGACGATGATCCGCGATGTGCTGCGCACGACGGGCATCACTGCCACGGCGGGCATCGGCACGAACCTCTATCTCTGCAAGGTGGCGATGGATGTGGTGGCGAAGCATATCCCGGCAGACAAGGACGGGGTGCGCATTGCCGAGCTCGACGAGATGAGCTATCGCCGGAAGTTGTGGGACCATCGGCCCATGACCGACTTCTGGCGCTTCGGACGCGGCATCGTGGCAAGGCTCAACGGCATCGGCATCGAGACAATGGGACAGTTGGCGAGGATGTCGGTGAACAACGAGGAGCTGCTCTACCGGATGTTCGGTGTCAACGCCGAGCTCATCATCGACCACGCCTGGGGCTGGGAACCAGTGACGATGGACTACATCAAGGCGTACAGGCCGGAGACCAACTCGCTGGGCAGCGGTCAGGTGCTGCAAAGTGCGTATACGGCGGAGAAAGGCCGTGTGGTGGCGCGCGAGATGGCGGACGCACTGTCGCTCGACCTGGTTGACAAGCATCTCGTGGGCGACCAGATCGTGCTCACGGTGGGCTACGACCGCGAGAGTCTCACCAACTCCGCTATCCGAGCGCAATATCACGGGGAGGTTAGTACCGACTGGTATGGTCGCAGTGTGCCGAAGCACGCCCACGGCACATTGTCATTGGGCCGCCCCACGTCTTCCTCGCAGCAGATCATCCATGCCGTCACCGAGCTCTACGACCGCATTGTCAACCCGGTCTTGCTCATCCGGCGGCTGAACATCACCGTCAACCACGTCATCAGTGAGGACGAGGCACGGCGGCAACGGCAAAACTCGCCCGTGCAGCTCGACCTCTTCACCGACTATGAGGCGGAAGAACGGGAAGAGAAGGAAGAACGGAACGCGGCTGCCAAGGAGCGGCGGTTGCAGGAGGCGGCACTGAAGATCAAAAAGGAGTTTGGCAAGAACGCCCTGCTGCGCGGACTGAACTACGCAGAGGGTGCGACACAGAAAGAACGCAACAATCAGATAGGAGGACACAAAGCGTAGGCCAAGTAATAATTAAAAGGTAAAAAGTAAATGGACAACTACGACGACATCATCAATCTTCCGCACCACGTCTCACAGCGGCATCCCCGGATGAGCATGTACAACCGCGCCGCCCAGTTCTCTCCATTCGCTGCCCTCACCGGCTACGAAAAAGCCATTGAGGAAGCACGGAAGAAGCAGGAAGCGGAGGTGAAGAGGAGGAATACGCCGGTGGAAGACGAGTCTTTGTCAGACATTAGAAAAATATATTGATATGCCCATCACATTACTCCCTTCTCTTCTGTTGGCAATCATCCTTGTGGGTTTTACGCCAGGACCCGCCAATCTCTTCTCGCTCCATTGTTCAATGAAGAATGGAACGAAGAAGGCGATGACGATGTGGTTCGGACTACTTACTGGCTTTACCATTGCCGCAACATTAGGAGCTTTTGTAACCCACCTCGTCGGAGCGATGATGGATAAATATGTGGTATGGCTCAAAGATGTTGGTTGCGCCTACATACTTTATTTGGCATGGCAAATCTACCGCAGCAAAGGCGAAGCGAAAGCAAGTGACCATACTTGTACATTTCTCTCGGGAATGGTCGTACAACTCACCAACGCGAAAATTATCATCTTTGACCTCATGGCATACACAACATTCGTGCTGCCCTATTCGAACAAGTTATCCGACCTGCTGATTATGACGGCATTGCTTGAGATAGCCGGTCCAGGTGCCAATCTCGTCTATCTCTTAGCCGGTGCCGGACTGCATGATTTCTACGACCGATACCCCAAGCAGACAAACACAGTCATGGCAATTCTTTTGTCTGCCTGCGCAATATACATACTGCTGAATTGACGAAAAAACAGGCCCAAGGGGGATTGTCCGTGGCGGACGGATGCCGCTGCCTAACCAAAGAACTTGATATGATAGCGTGCTAAAACTATTTTTTTTGCTTACCTTTGCGGTCATGGAACAAGA
>NZ_JAMXSP010000051.1:0-10538 GCF_025457485.1 Hallella absiana | reverse complement strand
TCTTTTCTTGTTCCATGACCGCAAAGGTAAGCAAAAAAAATAGTTTTAGCACGCTATCATATCAAGTTCTTTGGTTAGGCAGCGGCATCCGTCCGCCACGGACAATCCCCCTTGGGCCCAAATTGGAGAACTGTTCCATCTGGGCAAGTTATAGGATAATATTGCTTACCAGACTTTCTTTTGAAAGTATCCCAGTAGAATTTTCCAATTTCGTCTTCTTCTTTGTATCTTTTAGCATAATCTTCATTGTAAGCTTCATAAAATTTACCTAATGAAGATTTGTCCTTTGCATAACTTACCACGTATTCATGCTCTGTTGCAACATATTGCGAATCATTACCTCCACCTTTTTTGTTTTGCCAAACAAATTGAGCAATAAAATTTGACTCGCCAAAAACTTCATTACAAATTTTTATTAAGTTTGCAACTTCATTCTCGTCTATAGAAATGAAAATTACACCATCATCTTTAAGCAGTGTATGAGATATTGATAATCGCATGTACATCATTGTACACCAATCAGAATGGTAGGTAGCGTTTGTAGGCAAATTTTTTACATAGCGATTTCCTTCTTCATCTACATTACCAGCAATTAAGTCATAATCGCTTTGACGTATTTTGAAACGATCTTTGTAGATAAAGTCATTTCCTGTGTTATAGGGAGGATCAAAATACATCACTTTTATCTTTCCCAGGTAAGATTTCTGCAAAATTTTCAGAGCATCGAGATTATCCCCCTCGATATAGATGTTTTGCGTATGGTCCCAGTCCACACTGCTCTCCGGTACGGGGCGAAGAGTCTTATTGATGGGTGTGGCAGCCTCACGCCGTGCGGCCTGCTTGCCCACCCAAGTGAACTCGTAGGCTTCTGGCTCATCCTCCACGGTATTATCGCCGAGCAGCTGCCGTAGCTTCTTGAAGTCAACCACATGGCGCAGCTCTCCCGTCTTTTCGTCACGGGCCTCAGTGAAGCACGACGGCGCAATCTTATAGAGTGCGTCGAGGTTCAGCTGCGTTCCGTCCTCAGTGGTTAATGGTAAATGGTTAAAGTCCATATATGTTGAAATTTTGTTGCGAATTAAATTGCCTCGATATAGATTGGCTTTTGGCCTGTTCTCTTTTCATACTCGACTATGCCGATTTTTGTCAACTTCTCAAGAGTATTCTTCTTGTTCTGCTTGACCTCCCGAAGCCACTGATAAGCTTGCACTTTTGTCATTTCCATATACTCACCATGAATTTATTGTTGTGGCTTGTCGTTCAGCAATGTAACCGTGTCGCTGAATTCCCTGATCACCTCTTTCAGACGAGGATGGTCCTCACGGATGATAATCGCTGCATAATTAGGGATTCCAAACTCGTCTTTTATAGTTGCAGAGAGATACACCACATTCCAGCCTCTATTATAGTGATGGAACCAATATTCAAACAAACGACTGCGCATAGACTGCTTGCTGTCGCCTGTTTCACAAATATACAGCATCACCTCGTTGTTCTCAATAAAGAAATTCTCGATGATAGCTATAATTGTTTCCCTTACCTTTGCATCTTGCGGTGATTTCTTGTGATTACCATTAAGAATTGTGAATTGGTAGGTTTCTGTTTCGGGCATAGACGTGCTGTCTTTATCGAAGCCAGCAAGATATAAAACACCATAATCTGTCTTGAACCGCACCCAATTAGGGTCTTGGGTGGATGTGACAGAATAAGGTGCCTTGGTATTGATTTTGTCAATGTCAAGAATCATAGTACTTCGATATAGGTGGCATTCATGCCGGTTTCCTTCTTATATTCATCGGCCAGCACCTTCTTCATCCGCTCTACTGTATTTCTCTTATTCTGCTTGACCTCTTTCAGCCATTGCAGAGCTTGTTCTTTTGTCATTTCCATATATTTGAGCTTTATTTGTTCTATATTGCAAAAATAGGTTTTTTCTTTGAACCTTCCAACTTTATTCGCTGTTTTTTGCTTTTATCTCCACTATTTGCTCCTCAAGGGAAGCAATCTCACGCTTCAGCTGTCGTGCCTTGGTGTTCATCTCTACCTGTCGGTTGAACTGCCGTTCTTTCCGAATTTTCTTCTGCAAAGCCTCACACGCCTTAGTTTTCTGCTTGATTTGTTCCTCAAGGGCGATGATGGCATGTGTGGTTTCCGAAGATGTGGTCTGATAGTCGGAGATGACACCCGCAAAATGTTCCCATACGTCGTCGAGGGTGTTTCCGGCAATCGTTAGTCGTAGGTCGTCAGCCTTAGTCCATTCGCCCTTGAACGTCTTGATGATGCGGAACGGGTGGCTTTCATCCTTGGTTCTATCCTTGTAGTTGATCAGCAAGCGGTATTCGTCATTGTAGCACTGGATGAAGACGATATACTGCGGCATGAACGAGTCGATGAGGGTAAACACGTCATCGGGACAGTCCTGCTCCTTGACGACCACGGCAAAGAAGTCTATCTCCACGATGTGCTTGCCGCCGGGGACGTTGACCGTTCCCTTGCCGAGTTTGTAAAGCCATGTCAGCGATGCCACGTCATCAACAAAATGCTGCCGTTGCTTGGCGCTCAGATCCCAATGCTCATAGAAGGCTTTCTTCGAGATATTTCGGTTGACAAGTGTCGTCGGAGGGAAGTGCAGCAGATTATCCATGTCAACGGATGATTAAGAACGTTATCAACTCAAAGTCATCAAGACCTTTGATATCACCTTGCAAGGCGGTAGTGGGACCAGGCTCAAAGAGACTGTCGATGTCGCTCTCCTGCTTCACGGAGATGATGCTTTCAATGGCTTGCTGGAGCTGGTCGCTGTACTTGCGCATGTCGCGTCCGTCGCGTGTCTCCTTGTTCACCTCACGGCATAAGTCCATATTCGGCTTTGTCTTGCCCTTGCAGAGATGGCGCATGGTGTCAAGCAGGGCTTTCGGCTGCAAGTGGTCGGTAATAACAGTGCCGTCATTGCCGAGATAGACCATATAAAACGGGTGTAGCAAGTTCTTGTGGTCAATATTTACAGCGTTGTTGCGGTTCTTCAATATGAAAATAACACCCGGCTTTGCAAGGTCAGTATGTTCTACCACCGCATCCATACCGTATGGCGCATGCTCTACGTCTGGATTATCCTTGACGTATGCAAGCAAGTCCATTCGGAATTCGTTTAGCCCCAAGTCCATGATATTGATACCGCTGTCCATGTCCTCAATGTCAACGACCTCTTCTTGCAGTTTCTTTAGCTGATTGCGACGGTACTCCAAATCGCCTTCTTCCTTTGCTGACAGAGGGTTGTCATCGCCTGTTGAGGTCAGCACAGTGGCCTTCATGCGGCTTTCAACACGACCTTTAAGCTTGATGTACTCATCGAGTTCCATGTCCGGCCAGTAGTTGACGAGCTGGATGACCTCATTCTTGGAGCCGATACGGTCAATACGTCCGAAACGCTGGATGATGCGGACGGGATTCCAGTGGATGTCGTAGTTGATGAGATAGTCGCAGTCCTGCAAGTTCTGACCTTCGGAGATGCAGTCGGTGGCTATCAGCACGTCGATGTTCTCGGAACGGTAATCGCCCTTTGCAGGGTGCGGCCCTTGTGGCCGTCCGCCAAACAATGCCTCCTTGTCTTTGGATATGGGGGAAAAGAACGTGAGGATATTGTTGAAGCTGAGCGGGAACCTGGGTATCGTACACTTGCCATCCGTTGTACCGGTGATGAGCGCGACGTTCATGCCCGTCTCTTGCTTGATCCGGGTGGCAAGCTGCTCATAGAGATAGTCGGCGGTGTCGGCAAAGGCCGTGAAGATAAGGACTTTCTTGTTGCCCTCGTTGATTGGGTGGACAAACTTACCCTTCAAGTCGTTGACCAGCATTTGGAGCTTGCTGTCGTGCTGGGGCGTGATGGGCTCCAACTGCGCAAGCATCTCGTCGAAGATGGCAAGATCACGCTTCATGTCATTGCGCCAGCGCACATAGTCCATGTCGCGGAGGTTGATCTTATTCTTACGTCCTACAAACGGATCAGCATCAGTACCGTCGCCCTCAGCATTGAGAGGATCGTCGATATCCACGGTGCTGTTTAAGCCTGTCTGTTCGTATTTGTCAATAGCCTTAATGGTGGTCTCTATCAGTTCTTTGATACGTCCGAGTGTCAGACGGAAGGAGTTGACGGAGCTCTCCAGACGCTTGAGGAGGTTGATAGCCATGAGCTTGCGCATACCTTTCTCACGACCATCAATGGAAATGCCCGAACCCTCCAAGCGTATCTCATACCGCTCCTTCATGCTGTCATAAATATATAGCGACGGCGTATAGATGGAGAGGTTGAGCATGTCGAGAGTCGTGGCAATCTGCTTGAAGGTGATGGCATCTGGCAGGTCAGTCAATGGCGGCCGGCGGGAGATGGGCGGCAACCGGTGTGGGAACTTGCCAATGTCCTTCGTATCGTAATACTTGATGATATGCTGTCGGCTGCGGGCAATGGTCACCGCGTCAAGGACGGTGAAGAAGTCGAAGCTCAGACTTTTTAGAAGCTGCTGTGTGGTGTGCTGCTCCTGTGGCAGTTTTGTCCACGCATTGTAAGCAGCCTGAGCCTGACGGAAGATGTCGTCGATGCTGCTGTGGGTGTCAAGCAGTTCGTCGATGCGGTCAGAATGGCCTTCATAGGCTAACTGCAACTGGTTCTTGAGGTCATTGAAGCGGTTGTTGACTGGCGTTGCAGACAGCATCAGCACTTTGGTCTGTACACCGGCACGGATGACACGGTTCATCAGCCGCACATAGCGGTTCTCCTTGTGGTCGTCATCATCGTCGTCCTCAAAGCCCTCGTCAATGTCACCGCCATTGCGGAAGTTATGGCTCTCGTCAATCACTACGAGATCGTAGTTGCCCCAGTTGACACGACTGAGGTCTATGCCATTGCTCTCGCCGTGGTCACGGGTGAGGTCGGTGTGGAAGAGGATGTCATAACGGAGACGGTCGGCTGCAATAGGATTATTCTTGTAGTTAGTGCGAAACGTCATCCAGTTGTCGTTCAACTTCTTGGGACAAAGGACAAGCACGCTCTTGTTCCTGTTCTCATAGTACTTGATAACGGCAAGAGCCGTGAAAGTCTTACCAAGTCCAACGGAGTCAGCAAGTATGCAGCCATTGTACTTCTCCAACTTGTTGATGATGGCAAGGGCTGCATCACGCTGGAAGTTATAGAGCTTGTTCCAAATGATGCTGTTCTTGAAACCCGTGCGCTCATTGGGCAGCACATCCTCGGAGATGTCCTCCAAGAACTCGTTGAAGATATTGTACAACGTGATGAAGTAGATGTATTCCGGTGCATTCTCGTTATAGACGGTATCAACGTAGTCGAGGACACGCTGAGTGACATCGGAGAAATGTTCGTCATCATTCCATTGCTCATTGAAAACTTTTAGGTATGCTTCTGCCGTAGGCGCAGAAAATACATTTACCAGAGTGTAGATATTGTCGCCACGGTCGAAACCTAACTGCGTGGTAGTAAAATCGGTGAACGGCTGATAGGTGTGGTTCACTCCATTTACATCCTGTAAGTTGAGAAAACCACCCATTGCTCCACTGGATGTATTGGATTTGAAGTGGACTTTCTTGCGTATCCAGTCGGCACACTCCTTTGCTATGGCTTTCTGTGATAACTGATTGCGAAGCTTTATCTCGAAGTCTGAGCCATAGAGGTTGCGCTCACGGTTTAGACGAGGAATATAAAATTCTCGTTTTTCCTTCTTGTTTTTCTCCTTTACAAATGTAGGCGATGTGAAAATAAAACGCAGCTCATCCACTTTCTCCAACTCGTCTTTCAAAGCTTCAAAAGCATAGATGGAGAACGATGCAGCAGCAATGGCAACCTTTGACTTAGGTGTCATTCTTTCCTTCAAATCATCAACAACTCGTTTGTTGACGTTATCAAGCATCGTTGGAATACCTGGTATTTCCATCGGCATCTATATATAAAAAAAGACTCAACAGCGGTGCCTACAGGCCGACCAAAGCCTTTGTTCACCACGGAAGAGTCTTTTTTATGTCTGTCTAGATATTATCTAGTTTTTGGTCTTTTTGTAGGAAGCAAACTGGTTTAGAGAGCTTACAAATGGCAAATTTACTCAAAATAATTGTAAATGGCATATAAATAAGCTCTTTTTTGTCTTCTGCGTCACTTTAAACGAGTAACTTCTCCACTAATTGGACTTGTAACATAGATCCTTTCGAAAGGACTATTAGCCAAGATGTCATAGTATTCATCCCGGTCATAGGTTACGAAATCAATTTCGTATGCATGTAGGTTAACCTCATATGGAAGGTATATGTTTATCCATACTGGGAAGTCCGGGAAATGTCCTTTAAATACATTCTCCTTCTTTTTTACTGTGGTTATTATATCTTCGTCTGTTATCGCGTTCCTGCTTGCCATATGATTGAACTGCACGACGTTTACATTAGGAACTCGTATTAGACGTATGTTCGTAAAGAAATGTGGTTTAGGCTTCTCATAAAGTTCGGGTTCTATAGAATGCTTAATAGCCAATACTACTTCCTTTATAGCCAATGATCTATCAACCCTTTTCTTATAAAACAAGTTTGACCCATCAAGAATAATATTAAATTTATTATTCTTCGTAGCAAGTTGAAAGTTGCCATTTTGATGGACATCATTGCAGAACTTGCGTTCAATGTTAGAACGCTCAAAGGCTTTGATACCCCTTTTTCCTCTCATCATGTGGCAGCAATCTACGACCTCAATGCCGAATTTGCCATTTGCTGTATGCACTATGAAATCAGGTGTTTCACTATCTCCATCAATGATACATTGGACATAATTTCTTATAATTACAGCTAGACTTGAAATTTTCTCCCATTCATGATATTTTTTTTGTTCATCTATTACTTTATGTGCCATCGTAAATCTAATAGTTTATAATCATTTATACTTAAATACGATCAAACCCGGAATTAAATATTAAAAACTTAGTAAAACTTTCTAAACTTTAAAATTAATTCGGGTAAATTTTACAAGTATATCTTCTTTACAAAAAAATAATTAGTTGACATAAATAACAAAATTACTATAAAAGGATAAGGCTTTTTCCATGACCTTAGGAATGATCCCTGAGAGAAGCTGTAAGGCTTTTTCAAAGGCAAGAAGCCAATGATTATCTTCTGCATCTCTCTTGCAGGCAACTTGTATAGCTGTGTCACTTCCATTCCACTGGGAGGTCGCGAAAATTGAATGACATGTCCTTATTTCCCCATGTTGACGAATAAGCTTTTATTGTCAGCGATGCTAATCGCTTAGTTTCAGTTGATACATCAGCAAAGACAAATTTAAGTTTGATGTTGGTATTACTGTCAATGGTAGGCTTAACATTGTCCATATTACCGAACAGGTATTCATTGGTTTCGTATGCATTGCCAACATAGTCGGTAAATTGACCTTGCGCCATCTGCTTCTCCCTGCTTTCGCCAGGGTTGAATAGGTTTAGTGTTACAGTTAACTTCCCGGTAGCTTTGTCTCCAACAGCTGACACGAAACTGTATTGATAGCCGTCAGCATCGGTGGTGTTCAGTGTCTGCTTGATGTTCAATGCCTTCTTATACTCAGCATTCCGGTCTGCAAGCTCATTAAGACGGGATTGCATTGAAGTTATCTGACCGTTCTGCGTTTCTAACTGACCTTTCAAGGTCTTGACATCTCCTTCAAGTGTCTTGACACGGTCTTCTACTTTTATTGTCTGTCCTGACACTGTGGCGGAGAAAGCCACACACATGATAAGCGTAATGATTTTGTTCATAAGATACGTTGTTGATGTATGCTACAAAGGTAATGATAATTTTTATTTTTATCGAAGGAATATCCCTACAGGTTCTGTGGTTATCCCTACTTTCCGAACATAATTGATAGACTTGGGGAAAAAATTATAGATTTAGAAGGCAATTCTTGATTATATTCGTATCTTTGCATGTAATTATGAAACCATAACAATGTTTATCCATTTATGAAGAAGATTATCTTTATTGCTTGCCTACTGTTGGCATCAGTCGGAACCTTTGCTCAACATGCAAAAGGTTCGTTTAACATTCAACCCAAAGTGGGTCTCAACGTAGCTACGATGACAGACAATGACGGTAGTGATCCGCGCGTGGGGTTTGTCGGAGGTGCAGAGTTTGAATACCAAGCTACCGACTTATTGTCCCTCTCTTTCGGTGCTCTCTACTCACAGCAGGGATTGAAAGCCAATAGCGATGAAATGGACGGTACCATTAAAATGGACTACATTAATGTGCCTGTTCTCCTGAATGTGTACGTAACCAAAGGGTTGGCTGTGAAGGCTGGTATTCAGCCGGGATTCAAGGTCAATAGCAAGGTCAAGGTCTCTGCTTCTGGTGCTTCTGCTGAGGTTGATTTAGAAAAAGCTCTTCAGGCAGGAGGAGTAGATGCCAGTGTAAAGAGTGTAGACTTCGCTATTCCGATGGGGCTTTCGTATGAATATCGAAACTTCCAATTTGATGCTCGCTATAACTTCAGTGTCACTAAAGCCATAGAGGCTGAGGGTGAATCGACAAAGCACTCCGTATTCCAATTCACTGTAGGCTATAAGTTCGATTTATAACCAAACTATATAGAAATATGTCATGCCGCTCATATTATATACTATGGGCGGCATTTTTTTTATTAAGCAATGCTACGCTGAGTTGAGCAGGCTTTTTATCATCTCGTCAATTTCGCGATTCACTCGGGCAAAGTTACGGTTGAGCATGACTTCCTTCTGACGAGCATCCTTAAAGGCGTATATCTTGGGGAGGTCAACGTATTGAGACTCTTCTTTCTTGATTTCAGCCATATTGAAGTTGGTTTTGCAGAAGTATTTCGTCGTCTTGAACTCAGGGCTCTCCTCAAGGTTGATACTACTGAAAGAGCTACGCTCCGTGGGCGTGAAGTCTCGGGCAGCCTGTCCGGCAAGCCAACCAGTTGCCATATCGGCTATCTTGGCGGCAGGGACGAGGTTGTCCATCTTCTCACTGATGGAGGTGCTGACCTTTGAGTCGTTGATAGTGATGGACTTTGATGTCTGCTTGGCCTTGCCGAAGACATCGTTCTGTGCCCACTCAAGGGTCTCTTTGTTTCGTGCAGCACCCATGAAGATATTGCCGCAGGTGGTGATGATCTTCTGCATGCCATTCTTGCCGTAGTCAGCCTCCAACTGGGGCAGTTCCTGAAAGCCGAGGGTGACAGCCACTTTATTGCTTCGCGCCGTACCGATAAGGCGGTCTATCTTGTGGAAGTAGAGCGTGGGCAGCTCATCGACGATGATGCTTACAGGCAGGTTGCCCTTGCTGTTGATACGTGTGACGAGGCGGTTGAGGATAAGGGCATTGAGCGAGCCGATGACTTGTTCTTTCTCCGGGTCATTAGCGATGACAAGATAGCTGGGACTAATTCTGTCGGAAATTTTCAAGTCGAAGTCGTCGCCGGTGAACACCCAGTAAGCCTCTGGGGAAACAAGACGGGCAGCATTGACACGGAGTGTTCCCACCATACCCTCAAGCTGGTCATTGGCCTTGTTCTTGTAGGCGGACTGGAACGGTGTCATGAGGGACATAATTTTCGGGTCGTCCATCAGTATGTCGAATACTTCGCTGTAGCTGCGGCCTAAGAAACTCAGCACATGGGGCATGTCGCTGTACTCGCCCGTAATAGTGTCGGGTTCTACCTCATTGCCATCCTCGTCCTCGTACCAGCTGCGCTCTATTCGGATTTCCTGTTTGTTGCCGTTGAGATAACTAAAACCGTTCAAGTCAACGAACATGTCATCGCTGTCAGTGGAGACATTATTGCTGTTACAGTCGATGAAGTCAAGCACCACATTACCTTGTTCATCCAATGCCTTGTAGTCTCTCCAGTTATGGATGACGAGGCGAAGCTTCCTCTTGTTCCACAGCACATAGCGGGTGAGCTTCTTGCCGTTCTTGTACCCTGTCGGGTGGAAGTTGACGAAGAAGTAGATGATGGCGGCAAGGAAGTTCTCAGCAGAGTTCTGGAAGAAAGCCTCTGAGCCGCCTTTCTTCTCACCACCGCCTTTATTAAGGGAGGAAAGGAGCGTTGCAGCTGTCTCGGAGGCCGCTGCCAAGTCGGGGATGTATTTTCGCTGGATGGGGTTTACACGGTTGCTATACTCTACATCAGTGAAGTTGACGATGCGGAAGCCGCAGTTCTTGGGCAGCGTGCCCTGCTTGCGGTTCTTGCAGTACTGGTAGAAGAGATTACGAGCCAGTGCCGGGAACTTATAGTCATAGACCATCATGGCGAAACCCTTGGCACTGTGCTGGCGGATGAACGGGTCGATGATGCCGAAGGACTTACCCGAGCCTGGCGTACCCAAAACGATGGTGGCGCGGAAAGGGTTGATAATGTGGCCCAAGGGGGATTGTCCGTGGCGGACGGATGCCGCTGCCTAACCAAAGAACTTGATATGATAGCGTGCTAAAACTATTTTTTTTGCTTACCTTTGCGGTCATGGAACAAGAAAAGATAG
>NZ_JAMXSP010000050.1:0-12246 GCF_025457485.1 Hallella absiana | reverse complement strand
GGGGTAAGGGGATGGTGGCTACATATTGATGTTGTGCTGTTGCTTTTTACTGAAAGCTGCTACTAACGACTCATAAATCTACCCTTAATCGTGTATTGGATGATAGTTGCGGATTTTAGGATTCAGATAAATTCGCAACATTTCGTTTGCTACTATTTTTGCAACTTTAAAATCGCAAATCGTAGAAAAATTAGGGTCTCTTTCAAAATAAAATGTTTCCATTGTCATTTGAATATCTTGTTTTCCTCTCAGAAAAAAGTACTTATCCAAATGCGTACTTCCCGAACGGTAGTATTTATAGAAATCAATGTTCTTATTGTAGAAATTCTCTAACTGATTCAGTTCATTGATGAAATAATTTTTCAGCACACAATCTTGTCCGTTGGGGCGCATCATTTCGATGTTATACACTTTCCTGTAATAGATTAGTTTACTAAAAAACTTGGGTTTTATTATCTTGAAAAAGAATATTTCATCCATTTCACTTTTGAACTTATAAAACGAAACTATTTCTTTCAATTCCGAGAACCCCTGTTCCAACAGCAATATTATTTGAGGAATATCTTTAATCCTGTCATTTAAATCGAGTTCATGCATCCTGATTTGATGTTCTAATTTTTCTGCAATGTTTTTTATCTTATCTTTCATTTTTATTGATTTTGAGTAAAAAAAAGGATGATATCGTCAGTTGACGACACACAAAGGCGTTCACTGAATTCCGATAGGATTCAGTGAACGCGAAGCAACAACATGTCGCTGAAAGATAATTAGTGATAGATTTGCCAGAAATACATAATACAGAATTTGTTGAAATCAACACCTAATCTTACTTATAACTTCCTTTGATTCCGTAGTCGGTATCCTGATTATTCAGCGATTTAGTACCGACAAGATGAGTTTTTCCGAAATTAAAATTCCAAGTGAGCGTGGCAACGAGAATTCGGGATGCATCGCTAAAACTTTCTCTTCGGAAAGGCGCTTGTGCATTTTTGTTTTCCATAATGGTTCGGGAAACATTCTTAAACGGATTGAACGCACCTATGCCAAAAGAAAAATTAGTCGCATTGTACCGGATAGCCAAGTAGTGATAATTACCATCCTTTATGACGGTTTCGCCGTATAACCTTTCGTCAAAAGGCTGTAGCTGGCCTATCAGCATCCATTTCTTATACATTGCCAAAACATCTGCCCTGTAATAAAAATTAGAATGGGTATGCGAATAGTTGTTCCCACGACTGTCAAAGTGGTTGAAGCCTCCTGTAACCGAAAATTGCAGGAAGTTTTTTATCATCCCTACTTTCAATGTTATCTCCGCATTATACTTATTCCAATCTTTCATGTTTTCGGGCATTGTCAGGAACACATTTCCATGTTCTCTTTTCGATTCCATGATAGGATTGTGTTTGTAGTGATGATGCAGGCTTGCATTGAAAGCGAACAACCCTTTTCTGTTTTCGTAATATAAATTATTATTCAGATTCAGGTACGGTTGAAGCAACAGATTCCCTTTCTCGGCAAGATACGAGTCAAGACGGATTTCCGTGTCGGCCAACTCCATCAGGGTTGGATTCGTTTGACTCATCTCCGCATCATACCGGATAAAAGAATTATCACTGAACCGATAGCCAACCATCGCTTTGGGTAAGAAATGGTAATAGCTTTTGGTAACAGATACATTGGAAAAATGCAGGCGATTCAGGCGAAGTCCCAAGCTATAGCTGAATTTGCCCTTACTATAAAACCACTCTGCAAAAACCGACGATTCCGCCTGATTCAAATCCGATTTGAATTCCTCGCCCTGATTAATTGTCTGCTCTGTAAACGACTGAATATGTTTTATCCCGAATTTCAAATTTCCATGGGCAAATCCTTTTTCGTATATGCCTTCGGCAATCAGTGAATATTTATCGGAAAACAGTTCCGAACGTTCGCTGAAAAGAGTATCAACATCGTTGTATTCGCAGTAATTCCGCGAAGATGCTGCGTTCGCATAACTCCCCACCACATTAGCATATATTTTCTGATTTTTGGGTAAACCATACTGGTAATACAAGTCGATGGTAGGAACATTAATTTTTTGCTGACTTCCGTCAAAAATCAACCCTTTGTCCGTGCCATTCTCTTTTAGAAAACTGTTGAAATCGTTGTGAGGCTGATTGCTCAGATTATATTTCAACTTGGCATTGAAAAAAGCCGAATCGCTCTGCTGATAGTTGTATGTCAGCGAAAAATCATGCATTTGGTACGAATAATCACCTCCGGCACTGATTTCTTCCCTCAATATAGGGGATGAATTTTCAAACTGATAACTACCTGTGCGATTTCTGTTATTCGTGTTGATGCGTTGAAACGTTGCGGTGTAGTTCAAAGCATATTCCGATTTTCCTTTGTTGAATTTGGCAAAGAAAACATCGCCCCCTGCAAGGATATTCAGCGAGTTCATCAAATCCACACCAACAACACCGCCTTTATCATCCCTTACTACCACGTAGTTGATAACTTTGGAAGCATGTCCGTATCGGATACCTGCATAATCCGAATATTCTATCCGCTTGATTTGGCGGGGTTGCAAGGTCTGAATTTCTTCCGGCGTGGTATTTACGCCGTTAATCTGCAAAATGACTTTCCCGCCGTCGGATGATGAAATCGTATTCAGCATCGGATTGATGTTCAAGCCGGGAAGCATCATTGTATTCAGCAATTGCATTCCGTTGGCAGAATGGCTGATTTGCAATTTTGTCGGGAACACAATCCGTTGGTTAATCTTGTTTATTGTGGAAGAAGCAGAAATCACCACTTCCCCAAGTAACAAAACATTTTTATTCAAATACACATCTATTTGTGCTGATTCCGTCAGATTCTGTATCAAAATCCGCTTTGTTTCAAATCCTAAACAGGATACTGACAGCACATAATTATCTGTGGGAAGATTTTCAAATTCAAATCTTCCGATAGTGTCTGTCGTTGTTCCTTTCAGAAAGACTGAATCTTGTTTGAATAGAACGACATTAGCAAACTCAACAGGTGTTTGCGTATTTTGTTGAAGTACTCTTCCTGAAACATGAATCGATTGTCCGGACACACTTAGGCCGGAATACAGGAAAAATACGATAAGATATAATAATCGAGCTTTATTAAAGTCCATACTTGTTTTCTTCCTTAATTCCGCAACACTTTGATTTAACTTTATTTATAAGTTCCTGAGCAACAAAAAGTTGCTCAGGATTTTGCCATGTCAGATTTTTCACTTATCTTAGTATTGCAAATCAAAACAAGCGTAAATCGTAACAAGACATGGCAAAGGTACAAATAAAATCTGAAAAACTCACACCTTTTGGAGGAATTTTTTCAATCATGGAGCAATTTGACTCCATGCTTTCACCTATTATCGACCAGACACTTGGTCAGAGATGCAGCAGTATCATCGGATATCAGTACAGCGAAATTATTCGTTCTCTGATGAGCGTGTACTTCTGTGGCGGTTCATGCGTGGAGGATGTAACATCGCATCTGATGCGTCATCTCTCGTATCATCCGACCTTGCGCACATGCAGCTCTGATACCATCCTCAGAGCCATCAAGGAACTGACACAGGAAAACATCTCATATACTTCCGATAAGGGCAAGACCTATGATTTCAATACGGCAGACAAGCTCAACGCCTTGCTTATAAAAGCCTTGGTTTCCACTGGTGAACTGAATGAGGTGGAAACCTACGATGTTGATTTCGACCATCAGTTCCTTGAAACAGAGAAGTATGATGCAAAACCGACATACAAGAAGTTCCTCGGCTACAGACCTGGCGTATATGTCATCGGTGACATGATTGTCTATGTCGAGAACAGCGATGGCAACACAAATGTGCGCTTTTATCAGGCTGAGACCCACAAGAGATTCTTTGCCCTACTGGAAGCCAACAGCATCCGTGTGAATCGCTTCAGAGCCGACTGTGGTTCGTGCTCGAAGGAAATTGTCAGTGAGATAGAGAAGCATTGCACGCACTTCTACATCCGCGCCAACAGATGCAGTTCGCTCTACGATGACTTGTTTTCACTGAGGGGATGGAAGACGGAGGAAATCAACGGCATCCAGTTTGAACTCAATTCCATTCTTGTTGAGAAATGGGAAGGCAAGTGCTATCGTCTTGTCATTCAGAGACAAAAGCGCATGGATGGAGAGCTTGACTTGTGGGAAGGTGAATACACCTACAGATGCATTCTTACCAACGATTATGACTCATCAACAAGAGACATCGTCGAATTTTACAACAAGCGTGGGGGCAAAGAGCGTATATTCGATGATATGAACAACGGATTCGGCTGGAACAGGCTCCCCAAGTCGTTCATGTCAGAGAACACCGTATTCCTTCTGCTTACGGCATTGATACACAATTTCTATAAGACCATCATTAGCAAGCTTGACACCAAGGCTTTCGGGCTCAAGGAAACGAGTCGCATAAAGGCTTTTGTCTTCAGCTTCATCTCCGTACCTGCCAAGTGGATCATGACAGCAAGGCAATACGTGCTGAATATCTATACAGAAAACCGGGCTTATGCAAGACCTTTCAAAACAGAATTCGGATAAGAATCCTTTCTTTCCGGTTTGAATCTGCGTATTACCTCAAGTCGCATCGTGGGGTAAGGGGATGGTGGCTACATATTGATGTTGTGCTGTTGCTTTTTACTGAAAGCTGCTACTAACGACTCATAAATCTACCCTTAATCGTGTATTGGATGATAGTTGCGGATTTTAGGATATATTCGACGCTCTGCAAGCTGCGGAAAATACCGCTAATAATACGACGCTGAGTGTAGCAATGTAGCAACTAACACGGGGTAGTTAAACGCTACCCCTATACATACCAACAACAACAAATCAATCATGGAAATGGAAGAATTAAAGAGAATTGCAGACAAACTTAATGATGTCTGCGGTGAGCTGTTGAGCCTCGAAAATCTATCTGAGGGGCAGGAAGGCGTACTACAAGGATACGTGGACGTGTTAACCGCCATATCTGAGGGCTTAACTAAATTCAGAAAGTAAATAGAAAAAGGGTGTCACCAAGAAGATGACGCCCTTTTCTATTATTTGCCCTAAAAATGCGTTTTAAGCCATTATTTCATCTCCCGTGGATAACTATCCCACCACGTCCGTTTAGTGCCAAATTTGGGCTAATATTGGGGTGTCTTTGGCTTTTTATTCCATTTCCATTACACCATCACCGCCTATGGGAAGGACATAGAGCCAAACGTGCCCAGCATTGACGAGAGCATTGAGACGCTAAAAGATCTGTCGGCACTGGTCGGGAAGGAGAAAATTATCTGGCGGTACGACCCTGTCCTGCTGACCGACAAATATACGATAGAACAACATTTCGAGACCTTCGACGATATGGCCAGGAGGCTTGCGCCATACGTTGACCGCTGCCTTTTCAGTTTTGTGGTGTGGTATAAGAAGCTGCACATGCCGGAACTGCTGCCGATTACAGAACTGCAGAAAGAACAGATTGCAAGAGGATTGGGTGAGATTGCCGCCAAGCACCATCTGTATATTCAGACTTGTGGGACCAAGGAGAGCTATGAACAATACGGCATCCATAACTGTGGCTGCATGACACGGGCTATTTACGAGCATTCACTCGGTCTGCATTTCAAAAAGGTAGCCGAGAAAGGCAACCGTCCCGGCTGTAAGTGCATGGAGAGCCGGGGGCTCGGCGACTACAACACCTGCATCAACGGCTGCCGGTACTGCTATGCTAACTACGACCATGAGAAGGCAAAGGAGAATTATGCTCTTCACGACCCACATTCTCCATTGATGATAGGACATCTATTGCCCACTGACAAGATTGTCCCTCTATATCAGGAAAGCTACCTCGACAAAGAGCCCAGGTTATTCTAACCGTCTATCGCCGCCACTTAGCCTGCTGGCTCTGCTCGTCGTCCACGTCATTCACGTTCATGCCATGGCCGACTTCATTTTCACGATTAGCATCCTTAGATCCAGCCTGGCTGTCCATTATATTACTGATATTAGGATTAGAACCTGGGAGAGATGAATGCCGTGGCTTCTCTGCCTTTGGCTGATGAGTGCTAACGTGTTTGACAATGCCTCTTGACTCCAAGTAGTTGTCATGGAGCTGACGGACAACTGACTCGCGCAGATTGACGGTCTCACCATTCCATGATACCGCTCCTCTGTGGATGCGCGTACCAAACTGCCGATAGAGGACGCGGTTGATGTCTGCCGTTGTAAGCTTCGGGTTGTCGGTAAGCAGGTCGTCAATCGTCTTCTCAATCTTTGCAAAGCGGGTGGCGGCATCCTCGAACTGGAGAAGTTCTTTGATGCTGAGAAACTCACCACCTTTGAAGACCGTTTTGTTCTTGTGGTCGACAACGATATATCCATAAGGTGTGTCAGCCTTACCGACAAAGACCAGACTGACACCGAACTTACGCTTCATGTGAGCTGCAAGTTCATCCTTGTTTGCAGACAGGTTGCGGTACTTTTGCAGGATGGCACGTAGCTGTTTGCGACGTTTGTCATCGGGCTTGTTCTCTTTCAATGCGTGCCGCATAATGAGCTGCACTTGTATCGTACCTAACTCTTCGCCGTTTCGGTAGAGATGAACCATCGGCTTTTCTTCGTCATCCTTGCATTCATAGCCAAGACTTTCCATGATGGCACAGAATTGGGCTTTGGAAGTATATCGATAAGTAAGTGCGTCTTTGGCAATGTCGTTGACATCAGGTTCCTGCCTTTGACCAGTATATTCCTCCATAATTTTCAGCGTCGCTGCTCTTGAACGGCGTTTTTCATGGTTGTGGTCTATCTTATGACCATCGGGCGCCACACGGGATGTGACGATATGTATATGGTTGTTGTCCGTGTCGTGATGGGCATAGACCAGCAGTGGCTGTCCTTCATCAGCATAACCCATCTCCTTGAGATAACGGTGGGCAATATCGAGAAGCTGCTGGTGGGTGTACTCCGTTCCCTTGCAGCTGACAGCCACATGGAACTGGGCATTTTGGATGTGTGTGTTCCGTAAAGAGTAGTCTATAAAGAACTGCCGGAGCTTTTCGGTGGTGAAGGCTTCGGGTCTAAGTCCAAGAATGTTCTGAGCCTCTAAGAGCGTAGCCACACCTTTTTCAACCTTCATTTCATTGTAGGCGACGGCATGGAAGTTAGCCGATGACGGAAGAATGGTGATAATCATATCAAAAGGGTCAAAAGGTTTATGCCTCTTCTTGCTTGTCATGGATGGCATCCAGCTCAGCCTTGATGCTCCTTATTGCTTGGATTGCATTTCGAGTCTCAGGGATTAGAATGCAGCGGAAGTAACTTTCGTTAAGCTCACCTTCTATGGCCAGCTCATTAGCCCGGTGCATACACTGGTTGAAATTACCTCCCAACCACGAGAGCTGTTGTTGATATTTTTTATAGAACTGTAGGAGTGCCTCCATTGTCTCTATCTTCCCTCTTGTCCGTTTGTCGTCGAAGCGTCGGACGGCATCACGTACCATGGCGCTCACATTTCCTCCATAATTTTTCGCTTTGTTCTGGAACATCTGAGACTCATCTTCTGTGAGACGGATTTCCAAACGGATACATTTCTTCTTCATACGTGGTTGGATGGGTTTATGGTTCATCTAATAAGGATTAGGGAGTTGCGACCGTTTTTCCTCCCCAGCTCTGCTGGCAAGTGACTTTTGAAGTGCACCGAGGTGGTAACCGAGGTGTACGTACAAAAGTACAACTTGCTACTCATGAATGACTCCTCCATGCCATGAAATGAATGATTTATCGTTGTCACAGTTTTGCTAAGTATATGATGATATTTTCCTGATTAAAAGTTCGTTATAATGGTGCATTCCAGCTGCTCTTTGTGTATCGTCCGACGTTCAACCCTCCTTCGATAATACGCAATTATTGCGGAATAAAAGGCGGAAAGTCGACTATCAACACATCAACACATCGACACAGGTCTTATCTCAACACATCGACTTAGTCAACACATCAACACAAGTTGAGAGTCAACACATCGACACAAGTTGAGAGTCAACTCATCGACACAAGTTGAGAGTCAACACATCAACACAAGTCGAGAGTCAACACATCAACACAAGTCGAGAGGCAACACATCGACACGAGTCGAGGTTCAACACGTCGACACAAGTCGAGGGTCAACACATCGACACATGGTGAGGGTCAACATTAGCTGTCTGCGGAAAGAATGCATTGAGGAGCTTTTGTTAGCAGGTCAAAGTTGAGGAAAACGCCATTACGGCTAAAGGCATGTGTAAAGATATTTTGGCAAGTCAAGTCGTCATCACACTTCTCCAAAAGCATTCGAGGGGTCAACATGCTAATACCATCACCAGCCAGTTGCCATCCATGAGCCACCCCACCTTCAACACGTATGAACAAGGTATAGTCACGTGATGAGATTTTCATGTCACGACAGAATATAGGGTTGCGTTTGGTCATAAGGACTGGTGCCTGGCCAAGAATAGTTGAGAAGCATTTCTGCAAGAAATCATTGCGGTCGTCAGTGGTGACAAATGGCGTGTTAGGCCAGACTGTCGGACAGACAACTTCCTCATGAAGAGGACTGAGCATTAGCTTGATGCGTTTGAAGTTGATGCCAAGTTCTTCTTTTAGCTGCTTGCACAGCACGGCTACGAGCAGGCAATGGAAAGGGGTCTCGATAGAGCGGTCAACGAGGGTCAAACTGCATTCTGCCCGTCCTTTGAAGACGTTGCGGAAGAACGCCCAGTGCTCTGGATTCTTAGCGATAATTGACTTGAGGAACTGCCTTGTGGAGGTGTCCTCACGAAAGAATACGTTGAAAGTAAGCAACGATCTTGTGGGGTGTTTTGGGTTGTAAATTATATCCATAAGTTCACGATTGAATCATTAACAAATCATTTGATTATCAGCTAAATAAATACTGTATATGGTTTGGATTATTCAATTATTTTTCGTATCTTTGTATATATATTATAAGAGTAAGAGTTTACAAACATAGTCATTCACCCTCAAATAGAAATCACCATGGCAGTAGCAGCCCTCGTCTTCGTGTATGTGTTCATCATCACGTTCATCATCGTACTCGCTTACTACCTTCTTGTAGGCCTCCTGAAACTCATCGGCTTTATTCTGATGTCGATAATCATCTATCTCGGTTTCTTTCTCCATTGGCTCATCGAGAAAGTCTACCGCAGTATATTTCCCCGTAGGGAAAGGGTGAGCAAGAATTAATTTGTTCATGTCTTTGTCTTGAGATTGTAGGAGGGGCATTCCATCGCGGAGTGTCCCTCCTGTCGTTGTTTAATCTATTGTCATCGTATGAAATCTACTGTTTCTTGGCTTCTGCATTGAGATGAAGCAGGTAGTCGTTCAGGTCGTTGTGGTCCTCAAACATGAAGGAGAGATCAACAGTGCGAGGTGCATAGAGACCGAGGATAGTCTCTGTCGCTTTCCGTCCAGCCTGGTCGTTGTCGAGGTAGGTGAAGATGCGCTCTATATGTGTCATTTCCCTCAGTGCCTTTCCGAGGTTGTTGACAGAATTGAGGATGATGTAGTGCGTCGAGCCATAGCTTGGCAGCCGCAGCTTGCCCATAGCTTGCAGTACACGGAAGGAGAGGAAATCGAAGAAGCCCTCAAAGACGTGGCAGCAGGAGGTGTCAAGTTCTTTAACTTCCTCACCTTTGAGGATGGTGATGTCCTTGCGCCCCATGCAGCCCTTGAAGTACGGGTTGCGAAGCTCATAGCCGCCGGAGCTGTTGGGGAAGCCAAGGGCGAAGTAGCGTTTGCCATGAATCTCATAATGTACCTCACAGCAGTATGATCTGCCAATCTCCAACGGGATGCAACGCTTGGCCAAGTAATCTGCAAGTGCATGATGAGTCAGCGGTTGACTATGGATATTCTTCATTGTCGGTTCCTCTTTTCGCTTGACAGATGGAGGTCTTGCGGGTATCGCGCAGACAGGGATACCCGGCTGGGTCTCCATGCGCTTGAGGATGGCAGCGATGTCGTCGGTGCCGAACAACCTTTTGGCCAACGGGATGATGCCTCCGCCAACACCCTCGCCGAAATCATACCAAAGGTTCATCTCAACGTTGACCTTGAAGGACGGCTTGCTCTCGGCTCTGAACGGAGAGAGATACCATAGTTTGTAACCGCGGACTTGCGCAGGATGGAATCCCATGCTGGCAAGAAAGTCCACCAGACTGATTTGAATTGCTTGTTCTATGCTCATTTTATTTGTGGGTTGAGTTTATTATATATATACACCTTAAACTTAAACCTTAAACTTAGTCGGCAGTGGAGAAGTTGTCGTGATAGTGATAGCCGTCGGGGTCCTTGGTGAGGACTTCTTTCTCCATCAGCCTTTTCACGAGGGCCTTCACGGCATTGGTGCCTCTCTTGTAACCTTTCCCGGCATAGACCATTCGGAGCGTATCAACCAGTTCCGTGTATTTAGCCGGAGGCACATGGCTACCAAAGTACTCACCAAGTATTTCCTGGTGGATGTCCTCGCTCAATGAGGTTAGCGGCACGTCCTTGCTTTTGACGACGGTCACGTGGTAGCCTTCCTCCAAGACCGGCATAGACTCTTCGTTGATGCTGAAGGCGAAAGAGGAGAATTCCCGGTCACGCATGTGCATCGGCCTGACCTCGCTGATGTTGGTGTTCTGCTTATCCTTGCTGATGACGAGCACCGTCTCCGCCTTGTTTTCCAGTTCGGTTCCGATATGCCCACGGGTGTTGTTGTCGTTCTTGTTGAGGTGGAGCACACAGTGGATGTGCAGGTTGTGCTTGCTCGTCCACGCCATCAACATGGTCATGACATCAGTGGCTTCCTTGGCGTTGTTGATGTCGTACATCAGGTCACGGAGACCGTCGATGATGACAAGCCCGTAGCCCTTGCTCTTGCGCAGCGCATAGTCGATGAGACTGATACGCAATGAAGGCGTATATTCGCGCAGTCCTACAAAGGTGATGCGGTCGCAGTCCTTGTTGGTCGGCAGTCCGGCCAGCCGCAGGATCCTCGACAGGACGTTGTGGCAGTGGTAGCGGCTCTGCTCTGTGTCGAAATAGAATATCTTGTCCTTGCCTTTGGGAAGGCACGCCCGGTAGTTCAGCACCCGGTCGTTCTTCAACGCCGCCGCCACGATGGACGAGATGTTGAACGTCTTCTTGCTCTTCGCCTTTCCCGTCGAAGCACTGAAGTTGCCGAAGGTCGCGATCGTGCAGTCGTCCACCCACAGTATCTGCGGGGGATTGTCAGGACGCTCCGATGCTTTTATCTTGCCTTGGTTGAGATAGGCTTCCAATTGCTTGTCGGAGAACTCGCTCTTGAAGAGCATGCCCATCTGGGTCGTGTCAATCGTCTGTTCCTTGTTCTGTTCCATAGTCTTCCTTGTCTGCCGCTCCGACCTTGATGGTCGATTTCCTTATCATTTCCCGAAGCTGTTCCTCCGTGTATGCCTTTCTGCCACGGTGCCGGTTGGTGCCATGTCGTTCTATTCTTCCTGTCATAGCCTATATGCTAAGTCTTGATTTATTGGGCTTGCGCCGATGCGAAGCCATGATTTCATCGTTCATCTTTTCAAATGGAATTCCTTTTCTGTAGGACTCCAGCCACACGACGACCTCGTCCTTGAAGAAGGTGAGGTTCTTGCCGACCTTGACACAAGGCAGGCCGTTGTTGTCAATATGGTAGTACACCGTCGATTTCTTCATGCGTGAGAAGGCCACCATGTCGTCGATGTTCATGGGCACATGAAGGTCGGGCGGAGGCGTAGCGGCTTCCGTCTGACGCTTGTGAATGCTGTGAATGTCGGAAATCATGCCCTCGAGTTTCTCCATCCTCACGAGGATGGAGTCGAGGGCTTGGGGAATCTCATTGAATGTTGCTTCAGTCTTTTCCATTCTTTGTTATGATTAAAATGATGGTGCAAAGGTCGGAAAAGATAGAACGCTGACCAAATGGTTACGCTGGGCAACAGCAAGTAATCATCTAATAATCAGAAGATTCATTCAATGGCTGAGAGGAATCAGGAATTTTATCATTAGGATAGTGGAATCGGTAGTCGTCCTTGCTGTCCGGTTCAGGCCCAAGGGGGATTGTCCGTGGCGGGCAGATGCCGCTGCCTAACCAAAGACAGTAACACATCTATAGAAAAAGAAGGGTATATCCCTTATTCCCTTCAGGCATGACCTGAAGGCTTTCAT
>NZ_JAMXSP010000005.1:142570-172248 GCF_025457485.1 Hallella absiana | reverse complement strand
AAGCAAGCTTTCGCTGTCGTTACCCCTCGACTTGCATGTGTTAAGCCTGTAGCTAGCGTTCATCCTGAGCCAGGATCAAACTCTCCATTGTAAAATATCATGGTTCCTTCATCAGCCTTGCGACCGAATCGGAAAAAGTTTCTCTGTCACAGGACGCGATGGTTTATTGAAGTCTTCCTGTTTTCAATATAAAATTGAACGGTTCGTTTCTTCTACCCAATTCCCATACCCTATATATAATAAGGTGTAGGAATCGCTTCTTGTACTACTCTCTGTTGTATGTAATCTTCTCAAAGAACTCTTTCTCGTTGCTCTCAGTGTTTGGCGTTTGCCGTAGTTCTGAAAAGCGAGTGCAAAGGTACAGCTTTTACAAATAACCTACAAACTTTTCCCATGTTTTTTTGAAGAAAAGACATAAGTTTTCCAAAAGATTGACAAAAAGAGCCATAGACACATTATATATTATATAGCAAGAAGACAAGCTCTATGTTTTTAGACAGAAAGACATAAAGGACATATTTTCCTTTTTTAGACAGAAAGACATAAAAGACATATTTTTTCTTTTTAGACAGAAAGACATAAAGAACATAATTTTAAAGTCAGAGCAACAAAGGAACAAATTCTTAAAGACAGAGGGACTGATTCGCTCTGCCTAAAAAGAGATAGAACTAAGAACATGAATGAACATGAATGAACATGAATTGCCCACAAATTATTCATGAATTAATAATTGATGAGAAATTCGTGGGCAATTCATGGACTTTCGTGTGAGGGTAAGAGCCTGTTCACAAATAGCGTCCGTTGTAAAATATGTCTTTTATGTCTTTCTGTCTAAAAAAGAAGAATATGTCTTTCTGTCTAAAAAAGAAGAATATGTTCTTTATGTCTTTCTGTCTTAAAAGGAAAATCTGTCTCTCTGTTACTCTGTCTTTTTCGTCTGTTCTTCTGTCTTAACTTCTGACAATAAATCGCGGCTGAGAATCGATTCTTTTGAACGAAGACCCATGCCGGGCAGAATTTCGCCAAAAACGGAGCAAATTTACAAACTACTTATAATCAGTCTGTTGTGCTACTTCTGTCTCTTTTCAACCTAAGAAACGCCATGATTTTGTCTGTCAAACAACCGAGATGACACGCACAAACAACTGAGATGACAGCAAGAATGCACTTTGGAGGGCGAAAAAGCATTGTTTTTTGTAGGAAGGAAACAAGAAAGCCTGTCCGCTCAACTCTAGATTGCAAGTTGAAGCGGACTGGCTTTTGTAAATAAATAACATAGATTATAGTCTAAAAGAATGTCCGTCCAAGTCATTTTCCAGCTCTTAGTATCAGTCGCAGGCTCTGCTTGTAGTTGACATAGTTCCACAGCCAGTTGAGCAGCACAAAGAACTTGTTCTTTACGCCGAGGATCGACCGCAAGTGCACGACAAGCCACAACAGCCAGGCCGTGAGCCCGCCGAACTTCCATCTGCCTATCTCCGCCACGGCAGCCTTACGGCCTATGGTCGCCATGGTGCCAAGATTCTTGTAGATAAAGGGACGCATGTCCTGACCATGCTCTTTCCGAACGATATTCCGTGCCACGTTCTCGGCCTGTTGCAATGCTACTTGGGCCAGCTGTGGGTGACCTTGGGGCCATGCGTCATCGCCCTCGATGAGACTTTGGTCGCCAATAGCAAACACGTCGGTCATGCCTTTCACACGGTTCATGCGATCACAGAGCAGTCGTCCCGCATGCCCCACAGCCTCGTCCGGTACGCCGGCAATGGTATTAGCTTTCACGCCACTCACCCAGATGACATTAGCCGACTCGATTGTCTCGCCATTTTTCATTCTCACGACACGACCATCATAGTCGGTCACCCGCCAGCCTTTACGCACATGAACTCCCATGCGGATCAGTTCCTTCTCAGCCGTTGCTGACGACTTCTTATCCATCGCCTTGAGCAACCGGTCACCAGAGTTGACGAGATAGATATGCATGCGGTCAGCCAAATCGGGATAGTCGCGCGGTACTACGTATTTCTTCATCTCAGCCAAAGCTCCCGCAATCTCCACGCCGGAAGGACCGCCGCCTACGATGACCACGTTCATAAATTTCTGCCGTTTGTCTGCGTCTGTCTCCGTTTCCGCCAGTTCCAGATTGTGGAGGATATGGTTGCGCAGAGCCATCGCATCGCTGACAGTCTTCATCGGGAATGCGTTGCGCGCAATCTGTTCGTTGCCAAAGAAATTGGTCGTTGCCCCCATGCCCAGCACCAAGTAGTCGTAGTGAATGGTGCCGACAGAAGTTTGAATGGCTTTCTCGTTTTCGTCGATCGACTTCACCTCAGCCATGCGGAAGTAGTAATGGGGATAGCCTTGGAACAGTCGTCGGATAGGAAACGCAATGTTGCTGGGCTCCAATCCGGCCGAGGCCACCTGGTAGATGAGTGGCGGGAACTGGTTGTAGTTGTTCTTGTCCACTACAACCACCTGAAAACCGGAGTGGCGCAGACTCATGGCCAGTTTCAGTCCGCCCAATCCGCATCCCACGATAACCACTCTTGTGCGTTCTCCTCTTCGGATATTGGCTCTCATCGTCTCACTCCTCAAATCATTCGTTTCATTGTTTGCCATCATTGTCAGCATATTATTGGTTTCTCTTCTAACCTAATTGTCACAAAAGCCGTGCCGTCTTCTTATTATAAATAATGTGGCCACAATTGTTACTGCACGGTAACCTATGTGAACCGCATGGCAGAGCAAAGACCACATTTGTTACCAACGGCAGTTGTATTTTCGACATCGTGCCACAATGGTATCACTTTTGCAATTATGTCAGTGAAGTCAAAAAGACAAGTAAACAAATAACAATTAAAGATATACGATTATGAACAGCAAACTGACAAAGGACATGACGGTCGGCTCCATTGTAGCCGAGGATTTCAATCGTGCACAGACACTTGAGCAGATGGGCATCGACTACTGCTGCCACGGCTCGGACACACTGCAGACAGCCTGCGAGAAGAAAGGGCTCAACGCCGACGACGTGCTGGCAAAGCTCGACGAGAAAGAGGTTGCTACTGGCGGCGCTCCCGACTTCGCCAACTGGCCACTGGACCTGCTTCTCGACTATGTGCTGAAGAAGCATCACCGCAACTTCCACCTTCACCACGAAGAGCTCATGCAACTCGTCAGTAAGGTAGCCAGCGTACATAGTGTCCATCACCCCGAGCTCTTAGACGTGAGAGATGCTGTAGCCGCTTCGTTTGAGGAACTCGACAGCCACTTCGCCAAGGAGGAGAACATTCTCTTCCCACAGCTCTACGAGATGTATCATGCACAAGAAGAGGGTCGGCCCGCTGCTCCCTGCCATTGCGGAACCATCGCCAACCCCATCAGACAAATGATGCTTGAGCACGATGCCACAGGCGAGATGTGGGAGCATATCACCGAACTGACACACAACTTCGAGACACCGTCCGACGGCTGCGCATCTTATCATCTCATGAACCAGCAGCTCCGGCAGTTCTTCCTCGATCTCAAAGAGCACATCTCTCTGGAGAACAACCTCATCTTCCCGGGATTCCTACAAATGGAGCAACAGGGAGAGTAAGCATACACACACCAAGGGCAGACTTTGGCCTGCCCATAAATTCAAATACAACTACTCATTGAAAGGTGAGTTCATTGCAACAAAATAATAAGAAAGGAATCAGAAATATGAAGAAGACAATCATAGTTTACGGATCCACCACCGGCAATTGCCAGGAGTATGCTGAGAAGATAGCTCAGAAGTTAGGCGTGAGCGATGTGAAGAATGTAGCCGACGTCGATGCCGACACGCTGTCTACGTACGACAATCTGCTGCTTGGAACCTCGACTTGGGGTGCCGGTGAATTGCAGGATGACTGGTACGACGGCGTGGAAATGCTGAAAAGTGCCGACCTCAAGGGCAAGACTATCGCCCTCTTCGGCTGCGGTGATGCCAGTGGATACAGCGATACGTTCTGTGGTGGTATGTCTGCTCTCTACGATGCCGTGAAGGACAGCGGCGCAAAACTCATCGGACAGGTAGCAGCCGACAACTACACCTATGACGACTCAGAGTCAGTAGTCGACGGTAAGTTTGTAGGCTTAGCTATTGATAGCTCTGAGGACGAGGATGCCATTGACAACCGTATCGAGAGCTGGACAGAAAGCATCAAGAGCGAACTATAGAAGAATATGGAAAAGAAGATAGACCTCACACAGACCGTTTACCAGCTTACCCAGGCGCATCCGGAACTCATCGAGATAATGGCTTCGCTCGGGTTCAGCGAGATCACGAAGAAAGCCATCCGGATGTCAGTGGGTAAGCTGATGACGATCAGTCAGGGAGCAGCCATGAGAGGCATCGGCATGGAAGCCGTAGTGAAAGCGTTGGAAGACAATGGATTTACTGTTGTCGGCAATCATACTAAGTCTGATGAACCGTCATCAAAAATACAGGAGGCTCCTGTGACTGACACTACCCAACAGATCAAATCACTGCTCCGGCGTATCAACGAAGGAGAGTCCATGGAGAGCGTACGCGCCGACTTCGTGAGCCAGTTCAAGGATGTACCCGCCAACGACATCATGCGGGCTGAGCAGGAACTCATCAGCGAGGGGCAGTCGGTCAACGAAGTAAAGAAGCTGTGTGATGTGCATTCTGCTCTTTTCCACGGCAAGAACAACGATGAAGATGTGCATCCGCATCTGCATCATGGTCTTCACCACGACCAAGAGGCAATGATGGTGGGGCAAGCATCAGAGAACAGAGACAAGACTGCTGAGTTGCGGGCCATTGACGGTCATCCTCTTCAAACCTTCTATCATGAGAACGAAGCCATCGTCGAGGCACTCGGCAATGTGCTGCGGGCTTTGGATGGAGACGAGGATGTGACAGACGCATTGCGCAAAGCCAGCGGATTGGCTGTGCACTATGCTAAAAAAGGCGACCTCATCTATCCACTGCTCAAAACGAAGCATGGCATCTACGGTCCGTCGCAAGTGATGTGGACCATTGACGACGAAATACGCGCTGAGTTCACTACGCTGTTGAGACTGTCTGCTAAAGAAGCCGGACTAAGCGAAGACTGGAAGAATCGTGTGAAAGACCTCATCGGGCGGGCACGCGAGATGACGTTTAAGGAGAACCGCATTCTCTTTCCTGTCTGCACAGCAAACTTCACCGACGAAGAGTGGCGGCAAATCTATGTCGACAGCAAGGCTTATCCGGAATGTTTAGGCATAACGATGAAGACTTGGGAAGATGGTGAAGCACTGTTCCGTGAGGAAAAGCAGAGAAACAGTCAACCGGTGGCCGACGGAGCGGATGAGTTGCGAGTAGACATGCCGGGCGGTTCGCTCACCCTCAGCCAACTTACTGCCCTACTCGACACTCTTCCCTTGGAGATAACCTTTGTAGATGCCGAGAACATCAACCGCTATTTCAATCAACCATTCTCCGAAAAGTCGTTCAAGCGCCCCTTGGCAGCTCTTGGTCGCGAGGTGTTCTCATGCCATCCTCCAAAGATAGAACCGATGGTGCGCGCTATCATCGCCGACCTGCGTGCGGGCAAACGCGACAGCGTCGCCGTGTGGATGGAGAAGAACCAGCGCGCCACATTGGTCACCTATCACGCTGTTTGTGATGCACAAGGACAATATGTAGGAACCATGGAGACTGTACAGGATATGGAAGAAGCAAGGAAGCACTTCGCTCAAAAATAGGTAGAGAATCATCAAACCGTTTGAACACAGTAACTCTATACAAAAATATATATTATTAATATACTCTCTATACGCGTGCGCGCGAGAAAAAAGACCGGAACCAAATTCCCGACATCGACAAAATGGTTCCGGCCTCCTCCAAGCACTCCGAGAGCAAAGTCACCGTTCGGCGGGTTACAACCCGCCGCCACAAACAAAACCACCCACAAGGCAAGCATCACAAACCCAAATTATCATATACGACGAAAGCCGCTGAAATTCAGCGGCTTCCTTTCTGTTTATATATACTTTCGTGTGGTTTGCATAACCTTACCCGAAGTTGTCGTACATGATATTCTCGGGCTCCACGCCGAGAGAATCAAGGTAGTCGGTCACAGTCTTGATCAGCATTGGAGGACCACAGAGGTAGTACTCGCAGTCTTCCGGTGCATCGTGATCCTTGAGATAGGTGTCGCGGATGCAGTTCACCGCAAAGCCGGCATAGTACTTCACACCGGCTGCGTCAGCCTTGGGATCAGGACGGTCGAGAGAGAGATGGAAGTGGAAATTGGGGAATTCCTTCTCCAGTTCCCAGAAGTCCTCCAGGAAGAAGGCCTCTGTCAGCGAACGGGCACCATAGAAGAAATGCATCTCACGGTCAGTGCAGTGCAATGTCTTGGTCATGTGCATGATCTGAGAACGCAGAGGAGCCATACCGGCACCACCACCGATCCAAATCATCTCTTTGCCAGTATCGAAGCGCGGATGGAAGTCACCATAAGGACCACTCATCATCACCTTGTCTCCGGGCTTGAGGCTGAAGATGTAAGACGAACCGATGCCCGTCGGCACATTCTGGAAGCCCACCTGTGGTCTTGGCAAGAATGGTGTGGAGGCGATACGCACGGTCAGCGTAATGATGTCGCCCTCAGCGGGATAGTTGGCCATAGAATAAGCACGTACGGTAGGCTCTGGGTTATGAGCTTTCAGCGAGAAGATATTGAATTTTTTCCAAGCTCCGATATATTCGTCTCCAATCATGCTCTTGTCGAAGTCCTTGTCATAGTCGATGCAATCGTAAGCCGGAATCTTGATCTGAGCATAGGAGCCAGGGATGAAGTCCATGTGCTCACCCGGCGGCAAGGCCACCTTGAACTCCTTGATGAAACTGGAAACGTTTTTGTTGGAAATGACGGTGCACTCCCACTCCTTCACGCCAAGGATGGACTCCGGAATCTTAATGTCAAAGTCGCCTTTGACCTTTGTCTGGCATCCCAGACGCCAATGCTCTTTGATCTGCTTACGTGTGAAGTGAGGACGCTCTGAATCGAGGATCTCACCGCCACCGCTGAGCACTTGTACCTTGCACTGTCCGCAACTGGCCTTGCCACCGCAGGCAGAGGGCAGGAAGATGCCATTGGCATTGAGCGTAGACATCAGGCTGTCGCCCTGGGGCACCGTGAGTTTCTTGTCACCGTTGATTGTGATGGTCACATTACCGCTGGGCGAGAGATATTTCTTCGCAATGAGCAGGATGATAACCAAAAGGAGAATCGCAGCAAGGAAGACTGCGATACTTACTGATATAAACTGTCCCATAATCTATGTTTTCTTCTCCTTAAAATTTAATACCCGAGAAGCACATCATGGCCATAGCCATGAGGCCCACAGTGATGAAGGTGATGCCCATACCCTGCAATGGCTTGGGCACATCGCTATACTCCATCTTCTCACGGATGGCACCCATGGACACGATGGACAATGTCCAACCCAGTCCGCTACCGAGGGCATAGCCGATGCTGTCCCACACGGAACCAATGTACTGCGCACTCGACGGATCCATGTTGATACGCTGCTGCATGAACAGCGAAGCACCCATGATACAGCAGTTCACAGCAATCAGAGGCAAGAAGATGCCCAGTGCAGAATACAAGGAGGGACTGTACTTCTCCACTGCCATCTCCACCAACTGCGTGATACCGGCAATGATGGCAATGAACAGGATGAAGCTCAAATAGCTCAGATCTACGCCCTTGACCAGACAATCCGGTCCAAGGACATACACCTGAAGCAAATAGTCAACGGGCACGGTGACCAGCAACACGAAGGTCACGGCCATACCCAATCCGAATGATGTCTTCACATTCTTCGACACGGCCAGGAAAGAGCACATGCCGAGGAAGAAGGCAAATATCATGTTGTCGACAAAGATCGACCTGAAAAATAATCCAAAGAAATGTTCCATAATAGAAATATCGCTTTAATAATGATCAATACCGACAAACCTTACTTCTTGTCCTCTTTATAGAAATAGGCTCGGTGAACCCAGATGACACATCCCAAGAGGATAAGAGCCATGGCTGGCATGGTCATCATACCATTATTGACATAGCCTGCGTCGTAGAAGCTCTGAGGGATGATCTTGAAGCCAAGGAGTGAACCGCGGCCAAAGAACTCACGGAAAGCACCGACGATGACCAGGATCATGGCATAGCCGAGACCGTTGCCGATACCGTCGAGGAAACTCGGCCAAGGCTTGTTCATCATGGCGAAAGCCTCCAGACGACCCATGAGGATACAGTTGGTGATGATCAGTCCTACATACACCGAGAGCTGAACACTCACGTCGTAGGCCACAGCCTTCAGAATCTGACTGACGATGGTCACCAGTGCGGCAACGACGACTAACTGCACGATGATGCGGATACGCATAGGAATGGTCTTGCGGATGAGTGCAATGATCACATTGGAGAAAGCCGTAATCACCGTCACGGCCAATCCCATGACAATAGCCGGCTTGAGCTGAGATGTCACGGCCAGCGCGGAGCAGATACCGAGAATCTGAACGAGGATAGGGTTGTTGATATTCAACGGGCCACCCAGCACCTCTTTATTTTGCTTACTGAATAAACTCATAATTCGTCTTTATTATTTAGCATTCAGAAATTTAATATACTGTCCCAGACAATCGTGAAGCATATCCGTGACACCGTTGGATGTCAGCGTTGCGCCTGTTACGGCATCCACAGAGTTGGGATCATTGCTGTCGCGCTTCTTCAACACGGAGATGGCGATGGCATTGCGATCTGCGCCCTTGAAGAGCTTCTTGCCCTGGAACTGCTCCTGCCACTTCTGGTTGTCCTTGATTTCGGCACCCAGTCCGGCCGTCTCACTCTCATGGTTGAAGTAAGCGCCATAGATTGTGGACTTGTCGTCGTTCAAAGCGATATAGCCACTGATCGGTCCCCACAATCCCATACCATAGACAGGAATCACATATTTGGTCTGTCCATTGACTGAGCAGACATACACAGCCAACTTACCGGCCTTGAAATCACCAGAGTTGAGCTTAAAACCGGCAGCTGTGCCACCCTTAGAACCTTTGTCAACAACATTGCCGTTGGCATCAATAATCTCGTCGGCAGTGACCACCTCTTTATATTTGGCGGCAGCGGCCTGATCCTGCAAGCCACGAATGTTGAGCGAATAGAGTATCTGCTTCTGCTTGTCAAGTGCCACATTAGCTTCCTGCGCCGGACGCAGTGCCTGAAAGACAAAGGCCAGCAAGAAGGCAACGATCACCACAAGAACGGCAGCATAGACAATCGTATAAGAATTGGAATTTGTTTTCATACCTTATATTATATAATGTCGTCTGCTTGATTAGTTAGAAGAACGTTTGGCACGCTTTGAGATGTTGGATTGAACGACGCAGTAGTCGATCAGCGGTGCAAACATATTGCCGAAGAAGATAGCGAGCATCATACCCTCGGGATAACCTGGGTTCAGCACGCGCACCACCACAGCCATGATACCGATGAGAAGGCCATAGATATACTTACCAGTCTCAGTACGTGCAGAGGTAACAGGGTCGGTAGCCATGAATACGGCACCAAAGCAGAAGCCACCCAACACGATGTGCTCATACCAAGAAATAGGTGTCTTTCCCGTCACGGCAAAGATCAAAGCCATGGCAATGCCGCCGACAAAGACGCTCAGCATGGTCTTCCAACTGGCAATGCCTGTCCATAACAGAATGACAGCACCAATGGCGATGGCGATGACAGAAGTCTCACCTACTGATCCGGGGATGAAACCCAGGACCATGTCAGCCAGACTTGACTGCGGCGTGATGCCCTGGGCAATCTGACCCAGTGGTGTAGCGGCCGTGAAACCATCGGGCAACTGATAGCCGAGGCCACAGATGGAATCAGTGCTTACCCACACCGAGTCACCCGTCATCTTACTTGGATAAGAGAAGAAAAGGAACATACGGGCAGCAATAGCCACGTTGAAGATGTTCATACCCGTGCCACCAAAGATCTCCTTGGCGAAGATGACTGCAAAGGCAACGGCAATGGCCAACATCCATAAAGGAGTCGTCACTGGGATGATCAGCGGAATGATGATACCGGAAACCAGATAGCCTTCTTGAATCTCCTCGCCTTTCCACTGAGCCCACGCGAACTCAATGCCCAAACCAACGATGTAGCTCACCAGCAGATTGGGCAATACAGCCAGGAAACCATAGAAGAAAAGCGACCAAAAACCAGTCTCGGCCAGTTTACCGGCAGCCGCGGCATTCTGATAGCCTACATTGTACATGCCGAAGAACAGCGCAGGGAGCAGGGCGATGACGACGATGCTCATGATGCGCTTCGAATCTAAGGCGTCGTGAATACTGGCACCGGAATTCGACGTAGTATTGGGAACGAACAGAAAACTCTCAAAGCCCTCATAGATGCTGTTGAAGGCATGAAGCTTCCCGCCTTCTTGGAAATTGGGTCGAATGCGGTCAAAGTATTTTTTTAAACCATTCATAGTTTTAAATTATTGTTTCTGTGCTAATTTACATCAAGCATTCTCCTTGCGCAGGATGTCGAGTCCCTGACGCACAATCTTTTGTAATGGCAGCTTAGAGGAATCCACGAACTCTGCCAAAGCGAAGTCTTCGGGCGACACCTCGTAGATGCCCAACTGCTCCTGGCGGTCGATGTCACCAGCGATAAGGGCTTTGATAAGGTACTCGCCATAGATGTCCATCGGCAATACCTTGCCGTACTCGCCACTCATAATCATATGGCGCTCACCACCTTTAACTCTTGCGTCAAGATCATACTCGTGACGCTTGCCCTGGAGCCAAGAGAAATAGCTGTGAGAAACAGAGAAGTCATTGGTGCGGGGAGCGATCCAACCCAGCATCTCGTCGCGGTCATCACCTTCCGGAATCACCGTCACCTCAGATGTGTGAGCACCCAGATAATCTTCCAAGCTGCACTTCTCACCCGTCAAAGGATTGCCATTGAGGATGCGAACGTGCTGATCTGCTGCTAAGCGATCCTTCAGAATGTCAGCCAGCTTCGTTCCCACCAACACATTGGCGTATGCCGGTTCCTTCACCTGACTGCCTGCTATGGCGATGACTCGGTGAAGATCCACCTTACCGGTCAGCATCAGACGACCGATGAAGATAACTGCAGATGGATCTACAGTCCAAACCACTTCGCCACGGTTGACAGGATTGAGGTGATTGACTTGCACGCCTACATTTCCGGCAGGGCAAGGGCCGTCGAACACGGTTATCTCTACATCCTTAGCCTGAGTGAGTGCTGCGGATTGCTGTGCGGCACCAATACCCAAAGAGACGGGTGCCATCTTCGACAATGCAGTAAGACCTGTTTGGAAAGCAGCTTCATTGCCCTTAAGCTCCACTTCAAAGTCAGCAGCCAACGGCATGTCACGCAAGGCAGAAACGAAGATTGCCTTAGGAGACGAAGCGGGGGAAGCTACAACAGCGTAGGGCAGCTGATTGATATAAGCAAACAGTCCGGACTCCAACAACAATGATTTCACTGCATTCCCGTCCAACGATGCTACATCGTGTTTGCCATAATCATGAAAGCTCTGCTCATGGTCAGCCTTCACTTTCACATAGAGCACTTTACGCCGTTCGCCACGAAGTACCTGCTCCACAGTGCCACTCACTGGAGAAGCACAACGCACCTCCTGGGATAACTTGTCTACAAACAAGGGATCTCCGGCAAGGATATGATCTCCCTCCTTGACAACTACTTTTGGCTTTAAACCTACGAAACTACTTGGCACAAGGGCATACTCTCCCGACGAAATCACTTCCACACGTTTTTCCGTCGAAGCTTTTCCCTTTAAATGGATGTCTAAGCCTTTTCGTATCTTAACTACATTTGTCATAGAAAAAATAATAAGTAATACTTCTTATGATATGATGCTGAAATGTCATATCTTGTCCCAATATGCATGTCCTGAAACTCTCCTTTTAATGGAGAAGCAATCTTTGACGATGCAAATATACTGAAAATTTAGATTAAAAATGATAAAGACAGCCATTTTATTTCATTTTCGAGTTTAATTTTATATTTTTGCACAGAAAATGAAATGGTTAAGGCACACTATCAATACTGTGGTATGGGTTTTATTGACATTTTACGTCACCCTTACCATCGCTGTGAACATACCTGCTGTACAAAAATATCTCGGACGCGAAGTGGCCTCTGCCCTGTCTGAAAAATTTGGCACGAAGGTATGTGTAGGCCGTATTGATGTCGGTCTGTTCAATCGTATCATCATCGACGACGTGACAATGCTCGACCAGCAGCGCCACCCCCTGCTGCGTGCTGGACGCATCTCTGCCAAACTCGATTTGCTCCAACTGCCTCACAACGAGATTTGTATCACCTCAGCCCAGCTCTTCGGCGCTGACGTCCACATCAATCGGGCAACAGCGAGTGCCAAACCGAATTATCAGTTTATAGTGGACTCTCTGGCTTCCAAAGACACTACCAACCATTCCAAACTCAACTTTCAGATTCACAGCTTGGTCATCCGACGTGGTGCGCTCTGTTATGACCAGTTAGATATGCCGAAGAAGCACACTTTAGACTTCCATCATCTCAATATCAAGAACATTAGTACGCATATCTTGCTGTCGGACTTGACAAAAGACGCTGGCAGCATCAACATCAAGAAACTCAGTCTCACAGAGCAGTGTGGTCTGGACATTAAGGAACTCACCGCCAAAGCGTCTTTGTCACCCCACAAGATTACATTGGACCATCTTTTTCTTCGCACACCGACATCGAAGGTATCGCTGAAAGAGATCGCTGTTAATTTCTTGCGCAAGGACGATATGATAGATTGGGAATCAATGTCTTACGTAGGTAGCATTCAACCTTCAGTTATCAGTACATACGACATCAGTTGCCTCACCAACAAGATCAAAAGATCGCAAGACAACATTCAGTTCAGCACACGATTTCACGGCACGAAACATCATGTCGCGATTGAAAACATTCTTTTTGATGTCTTTCCCGGTACTGCCCGCAAATCATCCATTCTCCATTTCGGTGGCGATATCCGTACAACACTCGGCAGCCATCAACCCAACTGGAGCATCATCTGCCAACGTCTATATATAAATAAGGAGGGTAAGAATATCTTCAACGTGAGTCTTCCGGCAGTTGCCGATCGTCTCGATCATCTTGCTTTCACTGGCAATGGACGCGGAAAAGGCACAAAGCAAATACAAGTCATTGGAGCTCTGCTCTCAGACGCAGGAAATGCTAAAGTAAATTTCAAAATGGATCACCAGGCGCTTGCCGGTTATCTTGAGACACAACGTTTCAATCTCCAGCAGATCACGGCTAACAAAGACTTGGGGGATTTGGCCGCAAGCATCAAAGTGGCAGGAAATCTTCAAAAGAAGATGTTCCTGGCAGACGGGCGTGTCGACCGAATCGACTTCAAAGGCTATCCTTATCAGCATATTGACATCAACGGTGCTTATAGGAATGAGACATTCTCTGGCCGCTGCTCCATCAACGACCCTAACATCGTTGCTACCATAGAGAGCAAGGACGGAATATCGCTTTCCCGCCATCATTACGCCCTTGACGCGGAGATTTCCCGACTGCGCCCGTCCGCTGTCAACTTGCTCAAGGGCAAGCTTGGCGACACCAACTATGCCGTTAACCTCTCGGCCAATCTCTCCGGCTCAAGCCTCAACAACCTCGACGGTCTTCTCAAAATCACTAATTTCCGTGCCCAAAGAGGTGAAGAAAGCTACGAGCTACAGTCTTTGCAGGTCAAAGCCGGCAAGAGCAATCATGACCATTTCGTCACGATGCTCAGCGATTTCGGACATGCTGAAGTGACGGGACAGTTTGACTATGCTACGCTTTTGCAAAGTATCCAAAACGTCTTTGTCCATCAGCTTCCAAGCATACAGACCCTGACATCTTTCAGATACCGCCCTACCCACTCCAACAACTTCGCAATGACAGCTACCGTCCTACGTGATGACTGGCTGCGCTTCTTCACGGGCATGGATCTGAGTCTTCTGCAGCCCCTTTCTCTCACTTGCAGTTTGGACAGCAAGACCGAGGCCATTGACTGTCATGTCGTTGCACCGGATCTTGCCTACAATGGAGGACACTATCAAAATGTCAACTTCATTGCCACATCACCCAACAACCAGTTAAGCTGTCGGGGCTCACTCACCAAGATGGACGACCGTGGACTTGGCACAGACTATCAGCTCCAAGCTACCGCCGTCGGCAACACCTTGCGTACCGGTCTGTCTATGGACAACCATGCCAAGAAGCAACGCTTGAGAGGACAACTCAATGCCGACATGGCATTCCTCACCAATGAGAAGAACCAAGTGGTTGCGTCTTTTGATGTCAAGAAATCCCATCTGTTCGTTGGAGATTCCGTGTATACCATTCATGCCGACCAGCTCACTTACAGCAAGAAGCACCTCACCATCGACAATCTCAACATTGCCAGCAACTCACAGTCTGTCCGTATCAATGGCCAGGCATCGCCCAACCGTGATGACTCTATCATTGTGGACCTCAACAATGTCAATGTTGAATACATCCTCGACCTTGTCAACTTCCATTCTGTAGACTTTTCCGGCAATGTCAACGGTAAGGCATACCTGTCCTCACTCTTCGACACGCCAAAGGCTAAAAGTAACATAGTGGTCTCCAATTTCCAGTTTGAAGAAGGCAATATGGGAACGCTCAATGCCAATGTCAGGTGGAACAACGAGAAGAAGCAGATCGACATCGACGCGATCGCCCTGGATACAATGCATACCGACAGAGGCATCCAAGACCGACGGACTGTCATCAATGGCTATGTCTCGCCCAAGCGCAATGACATCAACCTCACCTTTAACGCCGAAAACACCCGAGGCGAGTTTCTCAAAGGCTTCTGTTCCAACTTCATGAGCAACATAGACCTTTCGGTCAACGGCAAGCTAAACCTATGGGGCGACTTGAAAAAGATCAACCTCACGGGTGGGACCAAGGTATCGGGAGCCACCACGATTACACCTATTAATACAAGGTATTACCTATCCGATGACTCCATCCGCTTCTTGGTGAATGAGATTCAGTTTGTGGATGACACCATCCACGACCGACTCGGCAACCGTGGGCTTCTCACCGGTGCCCTATACCATACCCATCTCTCCCATCTGAGCTACGACCTTCATGTCAAGGCCGACAACCTGCTTGGCTATGAACTTGGACCAGACGACGGCAGTACCGTCTATGGCACGATCGCCGGAACCGGCTCAGTCGACATCAACGGCAAACCTGGAGAAGTAAACATTAAGGTGGATGCCACACCCTCTCGTGGGTCTGTGATGTGTTACGACATCACCAGTCCCGAGGCTATTGGCACACAAGAGTTTATCCAATGGGTATCCAGAGACTCGCTCCAAGCACGACTGGCCAAAGCGTTGCCTCTCACAGACAACGACACTGAACCAGAAGACGTACCTACCGACATACATATCAATTTCCTCATCCATGCCACCCCCGACGCTACGTTGAAGGTCATCATGGACAAGACGAGCGGCGACTATATCGATCTCAACGGCACCGGTGCCATCCGTGCCACCTATTATAATAAAGGTGGCGTGAACCTCTACGGCAACTATGTTGTTGATCACGGCATCTATAAGTTGACTATTCAGAACATCATCAAGCGCGACTTCACGTTCAAACAAGGCGGCACCATCTCTTTCGGCGGAGAGCCAAGCAATGCAAGTCTCAACCTTGAAGCGCAATATACGCTCAACTCCGCCAATCTTGCCGACCTGCAGTTGGGTCGCAGATTCTCCGGCAACAACATCCGCGTCAACTGTCTGATGAAAGTCACCGGCACTCCGTCTGATCCTAAAGTAGACTTCGACATGGACATGCCAACAGTCAGTGCCGACGTGAAGCAGATGATCTACAGCATCATCAACAGCGAAGACGAGATGAAGCAGCAAGTGCTGTATCTGCTTGCCGTAGGCCGCTTCTACAATAAGACCGAAAACAACGCCCAGAATGCTGAAGCCAAGGAAAGCCAGACGACGCTTGCCATGCAGAGCATCCTCAGCGGACAGCTGAGCCAACAGATCAACAACGTGCTTGGCTCTGTCGTGAAAAACAAGAACTGGAACTTTGGCGCCAACATCTCCACAGGTACAGAAGGTTGGAACAACGCCGAATACGAAGGTATCCTCAGCGGCAGCCTCCTCAACAACCGACTTCTCTTCAACGGGCAGTTTGGTTACCGCGACAATGCCGCCACGGCCAACCAGTCGTTTATCGGTGACTTCGACATCCGCTATCTCATCGTGCCCAACGGCAATCTGAGCATACGCATCTACAACCAGACCAACGACCGCTACTTCACCCGCAACTCCTTAAACACCCAGGGAGTAGGCTTTGTGATCAAACGTGACTTCGACAACTGGAAAGAACTGTGGCATAAGAAACCATGGCATAAGAAAAAATAAGGTGAAAATAAATAGTAGAAAAGCGTTCTCCTTTCACGCTTTTTTCATAACTTTGTAAGCCAAAAAGAAGAGTGGAAAGTCATCAATGAGATGAATTGCCGGTTTTCATCAAATAGACATCTAAGTATGCAATATCATAATAGTATCGTTATGGAAAAAGATCACGCCGTCAGCCTGAAACAGCTGATGACCCTTGTGCTGATGCTTACAACATTCAGCATTCACCTCCCGGCAAAGACGGTCGCTGAGATATGGAAAACGATGCCGGATACTATTGTTCCTTATCTCGACCCGCAACAAAGACAGGAGATGCCCTCCTATGCTTCCATGCATGTAGACGGAAGTGTCGACAATCTGCTTGAAGGCAAATGCAGAATGGACACATTGACAAACAGTTACGCCCATATCCAACTCAATGCTACCAAATCTATACAACTGAAATTACTTCCCACATCAAATCAGGATTCCATCGTATGTCTTGTTGAAACCTGGCTGGCCGGTTCTGTCGATAAGGACTCCATCCCAACAGGCGAAAGCGCCATACGCTTCTTCACACAAGATTGGAAAGAGCTGTCCACGGCCCAATTCTTAGGTGCACCGTCCGTCAACGACCTCGCTGGTATGCTGACGACCAAACCCGACACAATGCCGGAGCAGACATACAAAGCACTAAAGGAAAAACTCGATCCACAAATGGTGTTAGCGGAAATAAATGCCGATGACAACACCCTTCATCTGAAAATATCCTGTCCCCTGCTGTCCAAAGAAGAATACAAGGAACTCCATCAGATTCTGGTCACAAGACAACTGTCATGGAGAAACGGAAGCTATCATTCCGTCAATCAACAATAAGTTACTAACACTGCAAGACTGATCACAACAAATAAGAAAATAATAGCCATGAACTTAAAAGTGCGTTTAGCATTCATGAATTTCCTGCAGTTCGCTGTCTGGGGTGCTTACCTTACATGCATGGGTATCTACCTCACCAATGCAGGAATGTCCACTCATATCGGTGCGTTTTTTGCCATGCAAGGCATTGTTTCCATTTTCATGCCTGCCCTTATGGGCATTGTTGCAGACCGTTGGATTCCCGCCCAGCGTCTGCTTGGTCTTTGCCATCTGCTGGCCGGTGCCTTTATGATGGGTGCCGCAGCTTATGGCTATTATGCAGGCGCAAACGTGACCTTTGCCACTTTGTTCACCCTTTACTCCGTCAGCGTAGCATTCTATATGCCTACCCTGGCACTGAGCAACTCTGTAGCCTACAGTGCACTCACCCAAGCCGGTATGGACACCGTGAAGGACTTTCCGCCCATCCGTGTCTTTGGTACAGTAGGTTTCATCTGTAGCATGTGGTTTGTCGACATCATGGGCTTCAAGGCCAATGAGTTGCAGTTTGTTGTCAGTGGCGCACTGAGCATTCTGCTCTTCCTCTACACATTCACCCTGCCAGCCTGTCCCGTCAGTCATGACGACAAGCATAAGAGTCTGGTCGATGCCTTCGGTCTGCGTGCCTTCACGCTGTTCCGTCAAAAGAAGATGGCAATCTTCTTCGTTTTCTCCATGTTGTTAGGTGTCAGCCTGCAGATCACCAATGGCTTTGCTACCCCGTTTATCGAGAGTTTCGCCAAGATACCAGAGTTTGCTGATACCTTTGGTGTGAAGCACTCTGTCATTCTCTATTCTATCTCACAGATCAGTGAGACACTGTGTATCCTGATGATACCCTTCTTTATGAAGCATTTCGGCATCAAGAACGTCATGCTCATCGCCATGTTTGCATGGGTACTTCGCTTCGGTCTTCTCGGTGCCGGTGATCCGGGCAGCAAGGTATGGATGTTCGTGGCCTCCATGATCATCTATGGTGTCGCCTTCGACTTCTTCAACATCTCCGGCTCACTGTTTGTCGACAAAGCAACCGATCCTTGTCTGCGTTCGTCCGCACAGGGTCTTTTCATGCTGATGACCAACGGCTTGGGCGCTACGATCGGTTCACTGGCCGCACAGGAAGTTGTTGACCTCCACACCGTCGGCGGCGTCACGCAATGGCAGTCGTGCTGGTATATCTTTGCAAGCTACGCCCTCATCGTTGGCGTTGCTTTCGCATTGGTCTTCCGCCCCAAGAAGGAAAAAGCAACAAAATAATCGTTATCTGCAATGGCAAGTATACAGCTTAAATTCCAAGCCGCAGCTGAAGTAAACGGCAAAGAGCAAGATGGCCTGCTGCTCCTCTCTGATCAGGAGCAGCAACGCCAGCTCGTGATCACGTGCAGCAGAAAGATCCTCAAAGAGATCACTGAGAGAAAGAACAATGACATCAATATCAACGATGACATTGCCAAGATCCTTTGGGAGATGATTCACTGGCAGACTACGTTGGAGTTGTCGATCCATATCAACACATTGGAGGATGGCGTATACAAGGCATTGCTTATCAACGAAGAAAATCAATTCAGCCTTCCCGTCCAAGCTGATGCAGCCATCCTGCTCTCTTTGATCAGTCACAACGAGATTCCCATCTACATGGATGCGGCCTTGTTTCGCAGACAGAGTTCGGTCTATCAGCCCAATGCCAAAGGATTGCAACTGCCGCTCAACATCATCAGCGAGCCGATGCTCCACGATCTTCTCGACAATGCCGTGAAGACCGAACACTACGAAATCGCCTCTGAACTGAGAGACGAATTGAAGAAAAGAGAGGAAGAGGACAAGAAACGCAGCCAAGAAAGCAAAGACGAGGCAGAGGATGCCCGATAACAGCCCACAGCCATGAAGGAAGAAAGATATTTCTATGTGCCTGATGCCAGCCATCAGAAAGAGTTGCCGAAAGAAGAAGCGCAGCACGCCTTAAGAGTGCTACGCATGCAAGTTGGCGACGAGATGTTTCTCATGGACGGCTGCGGTACCTTCTACCAAGCAGAGATCACAGCTGCCAACACCAAGCATTGCCTCTACAATATCCGGCAAGCTATGCCTCAGGAAGCGACGTGGCACGGCCATATCCATCTCGCCATCGCGCCGACAAAGATGATGGACCGCATGGAATGGATGACAGAGAAATGCACCGAGATCGGCTTTGACGAACTCTCGTTTCTGAGATGTCAGTTCTCTGAGCGTACGACAATCCGCACCGACCGCGTAGAAAAGATTGTTGTGGGAGCCGTCAAGCAAAGCCGCAAGGCATGGAAACCGGTGGTCAACGAATTGACAAAGTTCAGTGACTTCATCCATACGCCACGGCAAGGACGGAAATTCATAGCCCATTGCTATGACGAAATCGACCGTACCGACCTCTTTCAAGCCCTGCAACAGATGCCAAAGGAGCAGGACGTGACCATACTCATCGGCCCGGAAGGTGACTTCTCAATCGATGAAGTGAGGGATGCCATCAGCCAAGGTTATGAGTCCATCACCTTGGGAAGCAGCCGACTGCGCACAGAAACTGCCGGACTGATGGCTGTCGCCATGGCTCAGCTGTCCAAACGAAACGTCTAAGGCGACAATTGCCAGACACATTATTATATATAGGTATAAAGCAGAAATCTCGATAGATGATCTATAACGGGTAACGACAATGAAAAGAATATCATTTTTACTTTCACTATTCATGGCACTGGCATTGACGCTCTGCTCATGTTCCAACGACGATTATATCAATGCCATCCCCGGCAACAGCACACTGCTGATCTCCATGAAGCCTGCCAAGCTCAGTGGCGTCGGCAGCCCTACCATGCTCAAAGCGATGCTTCACGTAAGCAACATCGAGGATGCCGGTCTCGACCTCTCTGAGGATATATTCTTCTTTGAGGACGCTCAAGGCAATTTAGGACTCTGTGCCAAAGTTAAAGACGATGACGACTTAGAAAAGACCGTCAAGCGTCTGAAGATTGACATACACCATAAGCGCGACTACAACTTCGCGGCTTTGCCCAACAACTGGATTCTCGGTTGGTCAAAGCAGGCTGCATTGCTGATGGGTCCTGTTGTACCAGCTGCCCAAGCCGAGATGATGTCGCTCATGGCTAAATATCTGGGTGAAGACGAAGACAACGGCATCAAAGCAACACCCGTCTACGACAAACTCGACTCCATCAACGCACCGATGTCACTCGTCTGTCAGACCAGTGCCCTACCCGACCAGTTTGTCGCTCCCTTCACCTTAGGTGCTCCGCGCGACGCCAATCCTGCTGACGTGTATATTGCCGCTGAGATGAAAGTAGCCAATGGGCGCCTCCATATCAATGGGCAAACCTTCTCCTTCAAGCGCAATATCGAGCAGGCTTTGCAGCAGGCTCATGCCATCTACCGCCCCATCAAAGGCAAATATGTGAAGTCAATGGCCAAGAACGACATGATCGGTATGTTCCTCAATGTCGACGGCACGAAGTTCATCAAACTTATGCAACAAAACAGAGGGCTCCAGGCTCTCTTGGCCGGCATCAACTCTGCCATCGATATGGACAACATCATCAAAGGCGTCAATGGCGACATGACCATCATCGCGCCTTCCCTTGGCTCTGACAATTTCCAGATGACCATGGCCGCACAACTCAAAAACGCTGACTGGCTCGGTGATGTGGACTATTGGAAGCAGAGTGTACCGCAGGGCGGACACATCGGTGACTGGGGAAGAGACTGCTACTACTATACAGATTCGAAGACCACCTACTTCTTTGGTGTCACACGGGACTGGCAATACATGAGCGGCAGCTCTAAGGAGAAGGCTTTACAGAGCATCAAGGCTGCCACTCATCCTATCGACGCACAGCTGCAACAAGCCATCATCGGACAGAAACTGGTAATGGTCATCAACCTCGCCGCCGTCAATGGCAGCAAGGCGCAGGCCGTCACCGGAATGCTTTCACCGCTCTTCGGCAAGCTTAATGCCATCGTATATACACTAAAATAAAATTCTGCCCGTCCCCTTCATTTCAGAGAAGGATGGGACTATATTCATTCAGAGATATGCAAACCATTAATTTGACTTCCGTTCTGCCGCAGGTGTTCCAACAGAGCAAAGACCTGAAATCTGAGATATGGAAGCAAAACGTGAAATTCGAGCGAGGACACCTCTATCTTGTAGAGGCTGAATCGGGTAAGGGAAAGAGTACTTTTTGCAGTTATATCGTCGGCTACCGTCACGATTACAGCGGTACCGTGATGTTTGATGACCGCGATACTAAAACCTTCAAAGTCAAGGACTGGGTGGAAATGCGTCAACAGCATATCAGCCATCTGTTTCAGGAGCTGAGATTGTTTCCGGAACTCACAGCCTGGGAAAATGTACAAATCAAGAATAAGCTGACCAACTTCAAAGACGACGCCACCATCCGCCAATGGTTTGACATGCTGGGCATCGGCGACAAACTCGATGCCAAGATCGGACGCATGTCCTTTGGACAGCAGCAGCGCGTGGCCATGATCCGCGCACTTGTACAGCCGTTTGACTTCCTGCTCGCCGACGAACCGATCTCTCACCTCGACGACAACAACTCACGCATCATGGCAGACATCATGATGACCGAAGCCAAGGCACAGGGAGCCGGCGTCATCGTGACCAGCATCGGTAAACACATGGACTTAAACTACGAAAAGACATTATTGCTATGAACTTAGTTTGGAAGCTGCTTCGTCAGCATATCAGCATACCCCAGTTTGTGGGATTTTTCTTTGCCAACCTCTTTGGCATGCTCATCGTGTTGCTGGGCTATCAGTTTTATCGCGACGTGATGCCCGTCTTCACCTCTGAGGATTCCTTCATGAAGTCCGACTATATCATCGTCAGCAAGAAGATTGGCATGGGCAACACCATCTCCGGACGCACCAACACTTTCACGCCCGCTGAGGTCAACGACGTGGAGAATCAACCGTTTGCCTCCAGCGTGGGCACCTTCACCTCCACAGAATATAAGGTGGAAGCCAATATGGGTGTCAACGGGGTCAACGTGCTCAACTCAGAGCTCTTCTTCGAGAGCATCCCCGATCATTTCGTCGACGCGCCCAAGGGCAGTTGGAAATACACGCCGGGCGAACATGTCGTGCCCATCATCCTGCCGCGTGCCTATATCACCATGTATAACTTTGGCTTTGCCCAAAGTCGTTCTCTGCCTAAGATCAGCGATGGCCTCGTGGGGATGATCAACTTCGACATCTTCATCCACGGCAACGGACACGCCGATCGCTTCAAAGGCAAGGTCATCGGCTTCTCGTCGCGACTCAATACGATTCTCGTGCCACAGGCTTTCATGGACTGGAGCAACAACTACTTCGCACCGGGCAGCCACTCCGATCCTACCCGACTGATCATGCAGGTTGACAATCCTGCCAACGAGAAGGTGACGAAATATATCGACCAGAAAGGCTACGAGGTGGAGGACGACAAGTTGCAGGCCGAAAAGACCACATATTTCTTGAGAATGATTGTCACCATGGTCATGGTTGTCGGTCTGGTCATCTCCATCCTGAGTTTCTACATTCTCATGCTGAGCATCTACCTGCTCGTACAGAAGAACTCATCGAAACTCGAAAACCTGCTGCTCATCGGCTACAGTCCCAATAATGTCGCACGGCCCTACCAATTGCTCACCATCGGACTCAACACCGGTGTGCTGCTCATTGCCTGGGGCACGCTCTACTTCGTTCGTGACTACTACATGGGTGTCATCGAGACGCTCTTCCCCGATATCGACAGTGGTACGATGTTGCCGGCTATCCTCCTCGGACTCTGTCTCTTTGCCTTGGTGAGCATCTGCAACATCATCGCCATCAGACACAAGATCGTCTCCATTTGGAAAAGAAAAGAATAAAAAGCGACACACTATTCTGGCATGAAACAGTTCGATCACTACACGGTTGAGGCCGATGCCCAACTGCTGGACTGGCTGCTCACCCATCTCGACGGTAGCCATTCCAAAATCAAAGCCACACTGCAAGGGCGCGGCATTCAGGTCAACGGCAAGACGATCACGCGATACGACTATCCGCTCAAGGCAGGAATGAAGATTGCCGTCAGTAAGACAAAGCGCAATCTCACGCTTAAAAACCATTACGTGAAGATTGTCTACGAAGATCCCTACCTCGTCGTGGTAGAGAAAAACGTAGGCATCCTCTCCATGGCCGCCGGTCACAGCACGCTGAACGTCAAGTCGGTGCTGGACGAATATTTCGAGCAGACCCGACAGCATTGTACCGCTCACGTGGTGCACCGCCTCGACCGCGACACCAGCGGACTGATGATCTATGCCAAGGATAAGAAGACGGAACTGAAACTGGAAGAGGACTGGCACCATACGGTCTATGACCGCCGCTACGTGGCAGTGCTCTCCGGCGTGATGGAGCAAGACCAGGGCACCATCACCAGCTGGCTCAAAGAGAACCGGGCCTATGTCACCTACAGCAGTCAACGGGAGGGAGACGGCAAACTGGCCATCACCCACTTCTATACGCTCGACCGCAGCAGAGAGCACTCGCTCGTGGAATTCAAACTGGAGACAGGACGCAAGAACCAAATACGCGTGCACTCCGCTGACATGGGGCATCCGGTCTGCGGTGACATCAAATACGGCAATGGCGATGATCCGATCGGACGTCTCTGCCTCCATGCCTACGTGCTTTGCTTCTACCATCCGGTGACCCACAAGCCGATGGAGTTCAGCACGCCTATCCCCGTGACCTTCCGCCGGCTCTTTGGAACCAATAATCCGCAAAAACATCAATAGAGACATTAACATACAACAGCTCAATTTATGGACACTCACTTCACTTTCTACGTCATTCTGATACTGGCCTTTGTCGCTGGCATCTTCATCATACGCAAGATTGCGAGTTGTCTCCTCAAACTCATCATCGCTGCTGTCGCCCTTGGAGTGGTAGTGGCAGCTTATTTTCTCATGCAAGGTTAACTAAGCACTCATGATCTTTTTCTTCTCCGCAACAGGCAATACCGCTTGGGCCGCCAAACAGTTGGGCTTCTACACCAGCGACCGGCTCATCAACATCGCCAAGAACAGCACCGAGCCTTTCACCGCTCAGCTGGAACCGGGCGAGGACATCGGCTTTTGCTTCCCTATCCACGGCTGGCGTCCACCGCGCATCGTCGTTGACTTCGTGAAACAACTCGTCATCGATGCCACCGGGCACTATGTCTATGCGCTCTGCACTGCTGGCGACACGGTAGGTGAAGCCATGGACATCTTCCGCCACGTGTTGTCCGAGAAAGGCATCACACTCGATGCCGCCTTCTCGTTGCTCATGCCGGAGTCGTATGTCGGCCTGCCTTTCATGGATGTAGACAAGAAAGAGCGGGAGAAAGCCAAGCAGGACAAGGCTGCGGAAAACCTGAAGGGGTTTGCCCAACAGATCGAACAACATCAGAAGCACGTAGAGCGTCTGATCATCGGCCGTTGGCCGCGCATCAACAGCCGCGTCCTCGGTGCTGCCTTCTATCGCTGGCTGATCACCGACAAGCCTTTCCATGTTGTTTCAGACCGTTGTGTGAAATGCGGCATCTGCGCTTCTGTCTGTCCTGTCCACGACATCGACGGCGGACTCGGCAAAGAGCCCCGTTGGCTCCACAATGGTCAATGTCTGACTTGCTTCGCCTGCTATCACCATTGTCCGCACCACGCCATTGAGTTTGGCAACAGAACGAAGCATAAAGGACAATACTTCTTTGGCAGAAGAAAGCTATAGGACTTTGAAGAAAACAGAAGCTCACCTAACGTTCAGACAGTTCTCTTCACGATGCAAGTAATACTATAATAGTAGCTAAGCTCTTATTGTAATGGGGAATTCATTGTATCAGCAATATTTGTATACTTACATATATTGTGCCCCCCCTTCTTTTTATTTATCAAACAAAAAATATCATAATATATGTTGCCACTTTCATCAATTATTAGTATTTTTGTAAAGTGAAACCTATTTATTTGATATGAAGTATTCTGCCCTTAAGAAAATGCTATCCGTGATCGCCTTGTTATTATGTATCTCGTGTAGCGATGAAACAGAAACAATCTCTGACCTGAAAGGAGGAGACGAAGTATCCCAAACGGTACTCGACAAAGGAAGTTATACCCTCAGCAAGGAAGGTGGTATGACCGAGTTCAAGTTTACGAATGTGAGCGTTGATTCGTGCTATATTCAGTCAGAACATCCAAACTGGCTCATGTTAGATAAAATAGGGAGCTATTCCGATGAACTGGATCTATACCTGACAGCTCAGCCCAACAACGACTGGGACACACGTACGGCGAAGCTCTGCTTGATGAAGGGAAAAGAACGTAGGGACATTACCTTCAGTCAGAGCGCCTTTCCGAAGATGGAAAGTAGCACGCAAGTCATCAAGTTGGCGCCTAACGATACGGTTTTCACGTTTACCGTGAAGACGAACGTTCCCGTGCGTATGAAAGCCGATGTAGCAGAAGGACTGTCATATATCTACTATGATTATGAGCAGCCCAGCCATGAGGAAGGCAAGGCATGGACGATCGCGGTCAATGGCAAGGTGCCGAAGAATGAAGGTTTAGGCAAGGCATCCACCATATACGTGATGGGTGATGGCGTGCCAACGGCAAATGTCATCGTGTGGCAAACTGGAACCGTAGGTGATGTGAATCCCGTGCTCAACAACTTAAAGCCAGGTGCCTTAGCCGAATTTCTCTCGGCAGATCCCAAGACCACGCCCTACATCAAAAGTCTGAAAGTGTCGGGCGAGCTCAATGGTGACGATATCTACGCACTGCGCACATTACTGACCCGATACAAGACGCTGAAGGCCCTCGACTTGTTTGGCGCACGTATCGTCAGTGGTGGCAAGGCGTATCTCACGACGGCGTTGAACGAGCAGTATTATACCCGTAATGATGAAGTGAGCGAGGATATGTTCCGCGACTGTACGAGTCTCGAAAAGATCATGCTGCCTGAGCATCTCAAGGCGATTGGCATCCAAGCCTTTGCTAATTGTTCTTCCCTGCAAGGTATCGAGATCCCCTCTACGGTGAAGAGCATTGACAGTCAGGCTTTCTATTCCTGCACGAACATGTCATTTATTGGTATCCCCATCGAAGGCTCACAGTTAGAATATTTAGGGTCAGGAGCCTTCTCCACAGGCTCAGTCCTTGACGACCTGTATATCCCTGCCACTGTGAAAGACCTGAGCAGACTTGCCTTCTCACCCTGCCGGGTGCTTGAGTTGCATATGCAATGGACAACACCGCCTAATGTGGTGATCACCAAGCAACTTGCCAAGGGCAAGCTTTATGTCCCCAAGGGCTGCAAGGGCGCTTATGCTTCCGACAAGAATTGGGGTAAGTTCTCAGATATCCAAGAGGAATAACAACGCAATATAAGACACAAAACTGTCAACCGAAATCAGTACACAACAGCCATTTCTCCTATTACTTTTACATCCTTAAGCTCTTGGATGTTATTAAAATCCACAACAGAGTCTTTTCCTTCCCATTTCACAAGGCGAGTTCCATATTGTGAATCTTCCACCGTAAAATGGCTCTTTCCTTTTGCCAATGAAAGTGTTGGTAACCAACAAAGGCATAGCAGAAATAGTACAGCAACAGAAATCTTACTTTTTATCATAATCTTCTATTTTTAGTGTTCTTTATATTCAAAGACGAAAGAATGATAAAAGGGTAAACTACTTTTTCCAATATTTTTCAGCCATAGGCTGCAACCTTTCCTTTATTACTTCCATAACAGTCTTGAAATCAAGAGTCTCTTTCCATTGAATCTTTTTCAGAAATGCTTTCCAGCGAACTATACGTGCTGCGTCTGTCGCAAAACTTTCTGTAAACAACTGCAATTCGGGATTGTATGTAAGCCCTCTATTATCGAAAGTCGCCTTAATCGCATCATATAATGTGTCATCAGACAAGTCTCTCTTTGTCAGGAGTTGGTAACAGTCGAAGAAATCTTTCATGCGACTGTTGAGCACATCTCGGTCTATCATCGTATGGAATTTCTCGGCAACAACAGTCTCCAAGGAATATGCCTGTATGTTCACAGATGGAATGTCAGGCAAAAGCAATGGGAAGTCAATAGTTGTTGGATATGGAGTTACAACATCACCAAAGCCAATGTCAACAGACATGTTGTAAGCGATAGTATCCATGTGGGCCGTAAAGTTTTTCTTTCCCATTTTATTCTATTGCTATTTCAAGATAATTTTTTAATGTGTTGAATACTCTGAGGCGTTTGGCATAATCTTGCAAACGAGTGAGATTGCGGTTTGGCTTTTTCAGATAGGAGCGTATCACTTCAGCACAAATATCTAACCCCAATTTATTCCTGTATTTTACAGCATCGCAAACACTTCGCTCCATATCGGTAATACGAACATGATACCCTGAAATTTCTGCATCCATAATGCCGAACTCCAAGTTCTCCTTCTTCCAATAATACAGCTCTATCGGAAGCGTATCTGGTATCACCACTTTCCGCTTGTTAGCGATAGCAATGCAAAAGGCTGGTGGTACTGTTGTTGAAAGGTGATGGTAAGCCCAGGCGTTATATAGACATACAATGCCATTGGGTACAATCCGCTCCACATCAATCATTGTATTAAGCAAAGCATCGGGAACGGCATATATGCCATGACGCAACTTTATCAAGTTGCCACGCTCCTTAGCTCTCAACAGTCGTTTATAATCTGACAAATGAGATATATCAGTAGTGGAGATAGTGCCACCAAGTGCTACTACTTTGCAAACTATATTGTCCATTTCACCTCTTATTAAATGTCATTACTGCTGCAAAAATACAATAAATTTCGAGAATACGGTAAGATTCTACGGATAATTTCATAAAATACCGCACATTATTGCATGTTTTCAGAGTCCTAATTATATTTGAGATGATAATAAACTCTAACCTAAAATCCGCAACTATCATCCAATACACGATTAAGGGTAGATTTATGAGTCGTTAGTAGCAGCTTTCAGTAAAAAGCAACAGCACAACATCAATATGTAGCCACCATCCCCTTACCCCACGATGCGACTTGAGGTAATACGCAGATTCAAACCGGAAAGAAAGGATTCTTATCCGAATTCTGTTTTGAAGGGTTTTGCATAAGCTCGGTTCTCTGTGTAGATATTCAGCACGTATTGCCTTGCAGTCATGATCCACTTGGCAGGTACGGAGATGAATCTGAAGACAAAAGCCTTTATGCGACTCGTTTTCTTGAGCCCAAAAGCCTTGGTGTCAAGCCTGCTCATGATGGTCTTGTAGAAATTGTGTATCAATGCAGTAAGCAGAAGAAAGACAGTATTCTCCGCCATGAATGACTTGGGGAGCCTGCTCCAACCGAATCCGTTGTTCATGTCGTCAAAGATACGTTCCTTGCCGCCACGCAGATTGTAGAATTCAACAATGTCCCTTGTCGATGACTTGTAATCGTTGGTCAGAATACAACGGTAAGTGTATTCGCCTTCCCACAGGTCAAGGTCGCCACTGTTGCGTCTTTGTCTCTGGATGACAAGACGATAGCACTTGCCTTCCCATTTCTCAACGAGAATGGAATTGAATTCGAACTGGATGCCGTTAATCTCCTCCGTCTTCCATCCTCTCAGAGCAAAGATGTCATTGTAGAGCGAACTGCATCGGTTGGCACGGATGTAGAAATGTTTGCAATGCTTCTCTATCTCACTGACGATTTCCTTCGAGCAGGAACCGCAGTCTGCCCTGAAGCGATTTACACGGATGTTCTGGGATTCCAGAAGAGCGAAGAATCTCTTATGGGTGTCTGCCTGATGAAAACGCACATTCGTGTTACCATCGCTGTTCTCGATATAGACTATCTTGTCACCGATAACATATACGCCAGGCCTGTAGCCGAGGAACTTTTTGTAGGTCGGTTTTGCATCATACTTCTCCGTTTCAAGGAACTGATGGTCAAAGTCAACATCGTATTCCTCAATTTCCTTCAACTCGCCTGTAGAAACCAAAGCGTTTATAAGCAATGTGTTGAGTTTGTCTGCAGTATTGAAATCATAGGTCTTGCCTTGGTCGGAAGTATAGGAGATGTTTTCCTGTGTGTGTCCTTTTGTAGAGGATATGAAGGCTGGTTCCGTTCTGGATACTAAAGTTATGACGTCTGTTTGAGTTG
>NZ_JAMXSP010000005.1:0-142560 GCF_025457485.1 Hallella absiana | reverse complement strand
GTTGAGTTTGTCTGCAGTATTGAAATCATAGGTCTTGCCTTGGTCGGAAGTATAGGAGATGTTTTCCTGTGTCAGTTCCTTGATGGCTCTGAGGATGGTATCAGAGCTGCATGTACGAAGGGTAGGATGATACGAGAGATGGCGCATCAGTTGTGACGTTACATCTTCCACGCATGAGCCGCCACAGAAATAAACGCTCATCAGCGAAAGGACTATCTCGCTGAACTGATATCCGAAGATACTGCTGCATCTCTGACCCAGTGTTGAGTCGATAACGGGTGAAAGCATGGAGTCAAATTTCTCCATGATTGAAAAAATTCCTCCAAAAGGTGTGAGTTTCTCAGATTTAATTTGTATTTTTGCCATGTCATATTAGAGTTTTGCTTGTTTTCTTTTTGCAACACTAAGATAAGTGAAAATTCTGACATGGCAAAATCCTGGGCAACTTTTTGTTGCTCAGGAACTTATAAATAAAGTTAAATTATAGTGTTGCGGAATTAAGGTTATTTACATAGTGCGCCAACGAGGACTTCGTGATCTCAGGAGCCTCATCGGCATTGCCTTTCTTCGCCATCTCTTCCATATACTTGTCGCCATAGAAGTTTTGCGTGGCTTGCGTGGCATTGGGAAGTATTTGGTTGTTACCACCGCTGATGTTGAATATAATATTTGCTTTATCGTCCATAGATGGTGTCATAATGAATGGTTTGTGAACGTATTGTGATTGCTTTGTGAACGCTTATGAACGGAATTGCTTTTGCTTTCCAGATGTATTACCTTTGCAAGCGGAATCAGTTGTTGGTGATTAGTTATGAGTGATTACTTGACCGGTCGTATCACTTCTGACTTACATCGTACTGCTCCCAGTAATAAATAAAAGTTAACAATTAAACGTTAAAACAATGATTGATTATTCAGTTTACATGTTGCCCAACAGAATGGACGAAAAAGCGGAGCCTAAGGCGTATGCCAAAGCTCAAATGCGAGAGCTGATGACATTCAGCAAGTTTGTGGAGCATATCGCTACTCACAACGGTGTTTTCTCACGCGGAACGGTGCGTGGTGTGATCATCGACATGTGCGAGTGTCTGGTCGAGATGCTACTCGAAGGCAAGAAGGTGCAAATGGGTGAGCTCGGCAACTTCTGGATCTCGCTAAGCAGTGATGGGGCTGACAAGTTGGAGGACTTCTCCGCGTCGAACATCAAGGCGGTGAACATCGTCTTCACGCCGGGCACCGACTTCGAGAACCTGCTCAACCGTGCTCAGTTCAATCCTGTTCCAAGTCGTCTTGCTCAAGCTGCTACGCTCAAGGCGGAGAAGGCGGGGGCGGCTACGGTCGACCTGACTAATGTCAAGAACATTAAGCCTTCTACTGACGAGGGTGGCAGCACCAGCAATCCTGGAACTGGAGGAAACGAGGACGCTTAGCATCGAGAAGCTCTAATAATGTAAAACGTATTATTAACTATTAAAAGTTTTTAATTATGACAGACAAGAATCCGAACAAGATCACGTGGATGCAAATCATCAACGCCATCGTGCAAGCAATCATCGCTGCCATGACTGCGTTAACTGTCAGCTCTTGCGTAGGGGCTGTATAGTTTCCTCTCACCAGGACACGAATGTCTCATTACTGGCTATAAGCCATGTCTTGGGCATTCGTGTTTTACCAAAGCAATTAAAGTTCTCACACAGAGCCACTAAGAACGCAGAGAGATGAACCTGTAATTTGCTGGATTATAAGCTTTCTGATCTTTGCCGCATGACGAAAGGTCTCACTGAGGTTCATTTCACACGGATCATACAGATTCCACGGATTATGTGCTCACGATGACTTGAACCAAGATTGCATCTGTGAGTATCAGTGAGCTCTGTGAGAATTTATTATCTTCAATTTTTAATCTTATAGATTTATGAGACAAAGATATTTGATGTCTGCCGACGACGTAAAGTATTTAGTGCTGCACTGCTCGGCAACAAGATGCAACCAAGACTACACTGTGGAGCAACTGCTCCGTGACCATCGCGCACGCAAATTCCGTAAGATAGGGTATCATTTCTATATCCGCCGTGACGGTACCATGACGCAGCACCGCATGCTGCTTGAGGTCGGGGCTCATGCCGCACCTTACAACCATTGCTCCATCGGCATCTGCTACGAGGGCGGGCTCGACGAGAACGGACTGCCGTGCGACACGCGCACGCCAGCTCAAACGGAACGGCTGACCGACCTGCTGACCATCCTCCACAAGATGTTTCCCAATGCTAAGATTGTCGGGCATCGTGATCTGCCGGGGACAACGCCCAAGGCTTGTCCGTGCCTCAACGCCCATGAGGTGTTCGGGTATATAGAGAAGTTCTGATCGTTCACACGGAGTTTTTTTCACGCAGATTACGCAGATCTCGCAGATTCTTTTCGTGCTTGGATGCACGGGATTTATCTCACACAGAGACACTGAGGGCACGGATAGATTACACGGATAAGGTGCATTGATGCACTGGTAAATACCAGTAAAATCTGCGAGATCAGCGTGCGAACCTTCACACTGAATATTTACGCCACGCAGATTACGCTGATTCCGCAGATCCATGCATCATTGATGTTCTGAAAACCTTTGGAGATCTGTAGGATCTGTGAGAAATAGTTTAATTGATTTATCAGTGTGAGCCGGTTATTCGACAGTCTCCCATGCTTCTCTGAGGATATCTTTGATGGCGAAGGAGCGGCCAGCGATGTCGATGACGAGGCTGCGGCTGCCACTGACTCTGACGACGTATCCTTCCAAGCCTTCAAGGAGGCCGGAGGTGATGCGGATATGTGGGTGCTGCTTGAAATAGCTGATGGGATTGTCGAGCGGTTTGATGCGCTCGGGCTGCTTGTTGATGAGTTGCATGAAGGGATTCATCTGACTGTTGGGAATCTCCGCCGGGAGACCAGTGAGGGGATTATTGATCAGATGATCCTGTGAGAAATAGTCTGTCAGGAACTGGCGCAGCTGGGTGGTGGTGCCATGAAGGAAGATGAAGCCTATCGGTGTGATCTCCTCCACTTCGCGCACGGTCGTGTGCTTCTTGACCGCCTTAATGGTCTTATGGATGAAGTAACGCGGAACGAAGACGGCATCCTGACTGACACGGGCTTCTGCCAAGACCGATTCCATCTCATTGGGGAAGCGGGATACCTTCAACGGATGACGGTAGATATATCCCCAGGTACTGTTGTTATCGGGTTCTTGTATCATCGGTACAGCACATTTCTTCTAGATTCAAAACCGAGCAGGGCCTCAGTTCTGATGATGAATATACCTGGATGGAAAGTAAAGTCTTCCATTGGTTTATGATAAAGACCTTAGAGCTTTGCAGCGTCTACGGTTCCCATCATTTTATGTCTTCGAAGGTGACAGCTGCTGCCGATCCCTTCCGTGCGGTTCTATATTGAATGTTAACCATTGGCCAAGTCTTTCTCTTTAACCGGTTGCTTGTTCCTTACCTTGCATACCCGGATGCGTATGCTTCGGGCACAAGTATTTCTGCAAAGATAAATTAAATAAATGATATGGGCAAAGTTTTTAAATGAAAATTTTCAGCATGACTATTTTTTCTTTCCAATGTTAGGACGGGGATACCCCCGGCCTAACTACGATGGGAATGGCTGAACAGTTACACCGTGTTCTTAAAATGTGAAAAGATTCATATATCCGTGGAGATCTGTGGAATCTGTGAGACTTTTCTCACCGAGGCTTTTTTCTCACGGATTTAACGGATGGCACGGATTTTTCTTGTTGCATCTGTGTGGATCTGTGAAATCCGTGTGACTTTTTCTCACGGATTTAACGGATTACACGGATTTAGAGATAGGATATGTGAAAATCTGTGGGGTCTGTGTGAACTTTTCCCATGGATTTATAGTGCGTATCGGTGGGTCATTTTATAAGTAGCCATTCAGGATCCGGTGGATGGAGGTGTTTATATTGTCCGTGTTGAAATTGACTAAGATGCCGAGATGCTTATGTGAGAGTTTTAAATAGGTGAGGGTTTGTTTGAAGAATAGTGCCTTCATCTCACTCACTGACTTCAGTTCTATAATTACTGTGTCATTGACAAGTATATCAAGATGCAGGTCGGCACTTAGCTTATGACCATCATAAATGATAGGGACTGGTGCCTGCTCCTTAACTTCAAGACCATCCTTGCGCAGCTGATAAACTAATGCTTCCTGATACACGGATTCAAGAAGGCCGGGCCCGAGCGTATTGTAGACGGCATATATGGCGCCACGTATTTTATATGAAATCTCGCTTTCTGTCATTTCACACGAATTGTTTTTTATTTCTCACGGAGGATGTTTTTATTTCTCACGGATTTAACGGATTACATGGATAATAGTGGTGCATCTGTGGAGATCTGTGAAATCCGTGTGAACTTTCTCACGGAGAATGTTTTTATTTCTCACGGATTTAACGGATTGCACGGATAATAGTGGTGCATCTGTGGAAATCTGTGGGATCTGTGTGAACTTTATCACGGAGGATGTTTTTATTTCTCACGGATTTAACGGATTGCACGGATTATAGTGGTGCATCTGTGGAATCTATGTGAACTTTCTCACGGAGGATGTTTTTATTTCTCACAGATTTAACGGATTGCACGGATTATAGTGGTGCATCTGTGGAAATCTGTGGGATCTGTGTGAACTTTCTCACGGAGGATGTTTTTATTTCTCACGGATTTAACGGATTACACGGATTATATACATATAGATGCGCAGAAAGCTATGAAATAATCTGTATGCAAGAATTTGTGTGCGAATATCACACGGAAATTTTTTCTTCATAGATCATAGAGGCCCAGCAGACTATATCGTTGATATGCATGGTGATATCTGCGTGAACTATAAAGCAAAATTTTAGATAGCATCTTCGTCAAGATTGAAGTTTTCAAAGAATATACTTCTTCTTTCTTTCAAGTCTACGGTCTTTTGAAACATAAACTTGCAATTAAGATCATATAACGGCATTGCTGCTATATGCTCAATCCGATCAGTAAACCCTAAATGCTCACGGTAATAGTTGACTAGATACTCGTCATCTGTAAGGTCTGCAGCAAACAAGAACAGGTATTCACAACCCACAATCTCCATAATGTTAATAACTTGTGGAACTATGAATTGCCAGAAGACTACGGCTCCTAACGGCTTTATGTTCTTCAGTGGCCACTCGTCATGATATAGGTCATTGGCACAGAAGTGCATCAACTCCACACCGGAATAGGTCTTACCAACATTATGTTGCCCTGGCCGAAAAAGCTTGTTAAGATCTATGTCGGTGACATTTTTATGTAGAACATCTGCAACTCGCTCTCGTCGTACCCCTTTCTTAGTCCTTAATAGTTCCAAGATTTGTTCGAGTTCCTTTCTATCATCATCTGAAACCTTTTCATCTTTTTGACGTGTGGCAACAAGATCATAGAACTTGCTTAGCATTTTCAGCCTTTCGCCCTCAATGAACTCATCATATAATTGGCCACATTTCAATGAGAAATAAAACAGAATATTATTACTTGAATCTTTAACAACGTAATACGCAACAATATTATCTTCATCCTCCTTAAATGCCTCATTGCGGAGGGTCTGGGCTATAGAATCATTTCTTCCGTTGATGAAATCTTCTACAAGCCTGATATTGTCTTGGTTTCTTGATAGTCTTTCACACCTTAGACTATCAATAATCGCTTTTTGTTCAGCTGTTATTCTCATTTTACAGAAGTGGCATGGAGGCCAAGAGCACGTAGCATAGCCCTTCTGGTCTTGATTCTGTCGGCATCTACCCTAATATCCTCTGTCTTGATTTCTATCTTACAAGAAGCATCAGGAGCATATCCCTCTCTTGCTTTTTGCCATGAATATTCTCCATGGGTGAGGGTACTCAGACTCCATGATCTTTTGGGAGCATAAATAGAAAAGATCTTATCAAATATTGGTTTGTACTTCTCTATAGCCTCAATTGACAATTTCTCATGTAAGTCCCCTGATTGAAAATGCTTGTGGATGACGTATAGAACCGGACCATATTTCCAAGCCTCAAACTGATCGTTGAATAATGGCTCACCTGTCTGAATAATAGTCTCACGCTGCGTCAGATAAAGTAGCTTGTGCAACTTCATCTCGTCTATATTGTGTCCATATTCTTTATAGTATCGATCACATATATAAGAGGCTATTTTAAGAACATCTTCCATTACTACCTTCTTTAGCTCATTGCAAAATTAGCTGATGTTTTTGAATCTTGCAAATAAGTATAAGAATATTTTGTTAAACGCAATGTTAATTCAGTCTTCACGACATACATTTCCATTACCGAGATTGTCTGTTATCGTAAAAAGAAGGGCAGAAGTCCTTAACCTTGCTCTACAACCTCTTCGAACAGTTCTTTGTGAATATTGCTGATGGATAGCGACTTGTTGCCAAAGGGCAGGATGAACTTACGGTCACCGGCCTTGCGGACAACGTAACCCTCACGGCCTTTCAGGATACCTGTAAGGATGCGCATGAGCTTGTGCCCCTCAGCATAGTAGCTGATGGGATGATCCATGATCCTGACAAGAGACGAGCCTAAACGGGAGGCTTGCATAAACGGAATCATCTGGTCATTGGGGATGACTGCCGGCATGCCTGTGGCGGGATCCTTGACCAAATGGATGGGATTGGGGTAATGGTTGTTTAAATAGCGCTGGACATCAGCCGCCTCACCTTGGAAGAAGACAAGACCACTGCCAGTATCGTGTTCAACACGTTTGCCTTGACTTAACCGCTTGGGCACACGTGACGAGGTACTACGGTCTACAAAACAAAGTACAGGAGCATCGGCGAAGATGGCGCAGTCCTGCTCTAATTCCTTGGTCTTCTTGTAATGCACATGGACATAACACCACGTAAGATTGTGAGGGGTGTACGCTGTCCCTTCATAGGCAGTGACGCTGCTTCCCGGGTATATACCTTTTATGGTTGAAACTGTGTCGTTCGCAGCTCCAACCTCGGTTTGGTCTCCATCATGAAGTGTCAGTTCGTCATGGAACTTAGAATTCGCGTTCCTGCTATCCAGCATGGTCTTCTCCTTCTAATCTATGTCACTCTTAGCGCAGTACATCTTGGATGCACCGTGCACTATATTTCTTTTTTTAGTCAACTTCATCCGCCTTAACTCTTTAAAGGTGGGTATCATAGAGCCGCGGCTCTTTGATAAGAAGACGTGGGGGGAATCTTCGAATGCGGTCTTCCCCACCTCATCTGCTTGCAAATTTAACTAAAATATATTATATTGGCAAGAAAACGACAAGAAATATTAGAACTTTCAACGTTTATATCCGAGCAGAATCCATGCATCTTCAAGTCCTTTATACATAATCTTGTTTCTTATGATGTTAGCGATTAACGTACATATTCGAGCATTATTCAAATATGAAAAAAAAGGACTGCCCGAAAGAGCAGTCCCTTGTATTTTTAGCTAATTTGAAAAGTGATCAAACGTTTCAAGTGGCATTGGAGGTCCAACATCAGACTTGATGAAAGCGGCGGAGAGCAGTGTTCTGCCCTACTCTATAATATCTGCTTGACTTCCTGCAAGTCTGGGATCTTCTTCAGTCGTCCCATAATCACCTTCACTTCTTCACGATCATGGACGCGGATCTCGATAGAACCTTTGAAGATACCCTCATCAGCAGTGAAGGCAACCTTATGGATATTGACGTTCATCTTGTTGGAGATGACCTCAGAGACATCGCGCAGCATACCCTTTCGGTCGATGCCATTGACCTCGATGGTAGCATCGAAGAAGAGTTGCTTGTGCATATCCCACTTGGCATCAAGGATACGCGGACCAAAACTTGTCTTGAGTTTACTGGCCACCGGACAGGAACGCTTGTGGATCTCGATGCGATTTTTGCCGTCGATGAATCCCAAGATGTCGTCGCCGGGTATTGGATGACAACAGTCGGGGAAGATATACATGCCGATGGTCTCTTCCGTGATGATGCAAGGCTTCTTCTTGTCGAAGTCTTTTCCGACGACCAACAGCTGCGGTGTGTCGTCGTCCTTCTTCTTCTTTCCTTTGTTTAGAAAAGGTACAAACTTGCGCCAACCCGTCGAACCGCTATCTTTCTTCTTACCGTGGAGGACATCGAGATCTTTGTCGCCGAGGATGATGGTACGCTCACCCAAAGCCTCGAAGAAGTCCTCATGCTTAGCAATATCGTGAAAATCTGAAAGTTTGTCTACAACAGCAGTAGAAAGTTCCATGTCGTTTTTGGCAAGCCAGTCGTTCAGCGTTTTCTCACCTTTCTTCTGTATCTCTCTACTCTCCCGTCTGAGCACAGCCTGAATCTTGCTCTTTGCCTTTGCCGTGGACACGAAATTGATCCATGCGGGCTGCACGTGCTGAGAGTTGGAAGTAAGAATCTCGACCTGGTCACCACTCTGGAGCTTATGACTCAACGGCACAAGCTTATGGTTGACCTTTGCGCCAATGCAATGGCTGCCTAAGAAGGTATGGATTTGAAAGGCGAAGTCGAGAACCGTACAGCCTGCCGGCAACGTCTTGACCTCACCCTTGGGAGTAAAGACAAAGATCTCGGAAGAGAACAGATTGAGTTTCACCGAGTCGAGGAAGTCCATGGCATCGGGCTGCGGATCATCGAGTATCTCCTTGATGGTACTCAGCCAGTTGTTGAGTTCGTCATCGTCGTGAGAGTATTCGCCTTCCTTATATTTCCAATGAGCGGCAAAGCCCTGCTCGGCGATCTCATCCATGCGCTGTGAGCGAATCTGCACCTCGATCCACTGGCCTTGGCGTGACATCATCGTGGCGTGAAGAGCCTGGTAGCCGTTGGCCTTGGGATGGTTGACCCAGTCGCGCAGGCGGTCGGGATGACTCTTATAGATTTGGTTGAGGGCAACATAGATGCGGAAGCACTCGTTGATTTCGTCCTTAGGATCAGATGGTTTGAAGATGATGCGAACGGCAAGGATGTCGTAGATCTCGTCGAAGGTGACATGCTTGTTCTGCATCTTCGACCAAATAGAGTAAGGACTCTTCACCCTGGCCTTGATGGTGTATTCGATGCCCATGTCATCAAGAGCCTTTCGGATCGGTGCCGTGAAGTCGTCAAAGACCCTATTGCGCTGCTCCTCGGTGAAAGACAACTTATTGACAATGGAAGCGTACTCCTCGGGATGCTCGTAGCGGAAACTCAGATCTTCAAGTTCCGTCTTGATCTTGTTCAGTCCCAGTCGGTTGGCGATGGGCGCATAGATATAGAGCGTTTCTCCCGCGATCTTGTATTGCTTGTTGGCAGGCTGCGATGCAAGCGTGCGCATGTTGTGGAGTCGGTCACAGATCTTAATGAGGATCACACGGATGTCATCGCTCATCGTGAGCAACAGCTTCTTGAAGTTCTCGGCCTGCGCAGAGGCATGATCACCAAAGATGCCGCCACTGATCTTGGTAAGTCCATCGACGATCTTGGCGATCTTCTCGCCAAAGATATTCTCAATGTCCTCGGTGGTATAGTCAGTGTCCTCCACAACATCATGGAGCAAAGCGGCGCAGATGCTCGTAGAGCCTAGCCCCATCTCCTCGCAGGCAATCTGCGCCACAGCGATAGGATGCATGATATAGGGCTCGCCCGACAACCGTCGCACGCCTTTATGAGCCTGGCGGGCGAAGTTAAACGCTTTGGTGATGATGTCCACCTTTTTTCGATGCGGCGAAGCGAGATAAGTGTCCAACAGATGCTGGAAGGCATCATTGATCATCTTGTTGTCAGCAGCTTCGCGCTCCTTGTTTTTCTGCTCTAATTCGTCCATACGCCACAAGGTTATTTGACTTTTATCTTCTTTCCATTCTGAATCGTGCTTCCCGAGATACCATTCAACTTACGGAGTTTCTTCACCGTGGTATGGTTCCGTTCTGCAATTTCACTGAGGGTATCCCCACTCTTAACGGTTACGCTCTTGGACTGCTGTCCCTTATTTCTTTTCTTTTTGCTCTTCTTGCTCTGACGCTTTGAACTTCTTGAGTTCTTAGAGCTGCTTTGGCTTTTCCGTGAGCGATAGCTGCGCTTACGCGAAGAGCGCTCAGTCTGCTCGCTGTCATCATTGCTGTCGTTAGTGCTGACGGTCTTTTGCCCGTCGCCAACAGATGTATTGTCGTCCTTCGGCGTTGCCGGTGTCGCCTCTGCTTTGTCTGCCTTGTTGTCATCGGCTTTCTTCTTACCTGAAGTACTTGACACGAGTGTGACTTGATTCTTGTTCACCACATAGCGTCCGCCTTCAGCCTCCACCTCCGTACGCTTGGGCTGATAGTTGTCCGGAGTATAAGCGTAGACAGAGTCCTCGTTGTCGATGAACTTATTGATCATTGCTTCCGGCAGTCTGAGCGAAGCCTGTCCACTGTTGCCGTTGACGATATCACGACGGTACTGAGGATTGAGATCACGCAGCTCGTCGATGTCCATCCCCAACACATGGGCAATCTGCTCGAAATGCACATCATGGTCGACCATCACAGTGTCGGTCTTTGCGGGCAGTGTTGTCTTCAAAGGACAGATATTGTGGTCGCAATAATAGTTCATGATGTAGTTGGCAGCAATGAATGCCGGCACATAGCCACGGGTCTCCTTGGGCAGACGCGGATAGATCTTCCAGTAGTCACGCTCACCACGCGAGCGGCGGATGGCCTTCTTGATCTTGTCAGCACCACAGTTGTATGCAGCGATGACGAGGTTCCAGTCACCCAATTTCTTATAGAGGTCGCTCAGATAATGTGCGGCGGCATAAGAGGCCTTGTAAAGGTCGCGACGCTCATCGACCAAAGAGTTGACGGTGAGATCGTAGCGCTTGGCCGTTGTGATCATAAACTGCCAAAGGCCCACAGCACCCACACGGGAGACAGCCTGAGGATTGAGGGCTGACTCGATGACGGGAAGATATTTCAACTCCAGCGGCAGGTCGTAGGCCTCCAATGCTTCCTCAAAGACCGGAATATAGAAGTTCTGCGCTCCAAGCATATAGCCGACAGAATGGCGTAGCTCGCCCGTGTAGCGGTCAATGAACTTCTGCACGATGTCGTTGTAAGGCATCTCGATGATGGTGGGCAACTTGCTCAACCGTTGCTTATAGACCTCGGCGGAGTAAGTGCGGTTGACGTCTGGCATATTGCAGTTGGGATCGCGGCTCAGATAGTTCTTGGCCTTATAGATTTGGGTAGTGCTGTCGAGCTCTTCCGTCATGGACGTAGGCAGGTCAATTTGCTCTTCCTTGCCATTGGCGTTGGAGACAGTCACAGTCTTCTCCTGGTTGACCTGCGCCCGAGCAGAGGGGACGAAAGCCAACAACAGCAGCATGACGATGATATATGTTTTTCTCATAATTATATTCTAAAAGTTTATGCTACACTGCAAGCCAATGCCACTTTGGCGCAAGGCGAGCAGCGAGTTGCCTGTGTCGTTGGTGATAACAGTCGGCGACACACGCAGACTCAAGTTTGGAGAGATGTCGAACTGCGAGAGCGATGCATCGACATAAGCGTCGACAACAGACAGACCATAGATGCCGATCATCACAAACACACTCATGTCGCGCCAACGGCGATAGCGGTCCTTACGCTTGCGGAACACATCTTTCCATTTGTCCGCATTCTCCGGAGTGATTGTCGAACCCAAATGCAGAAACTTGTTGTAGCTCTCTGTTGTCGGGTCGTTGTCCATGATGTCGAGATAAGCCTGACTATAGTCGCGATACATCATGTTGTTCCATCGCAACGCATAAGCGCAACCGACAAATCCACCATAGAAGATCGGCAGCTTCCAGTATTTACGGTTATAGATCTGTCCGGCTCCGGGCAGCACGAGTGCCAGCCACAAAGCACGTTTGGGCTCAGGCTTCCATGTAGCCCAATCGCGGTGCTTGCGCTGATGAGCACTGTCACTCAGCACAGCGAGAGGCTGCCCGTCATTTGTCAGGCCCATGACACGAGCGCTGTCGATGAGCATCGTGTCAGGCTCAGCCTCCTGCTTTTGTTTTGCCTTCGCATGATGCTGGGCAACTGCCGGCAGCATCACCATCAGCAGTAAGGCAGAGAGTCCTGCCTTCATAATTATATGTCTCAGTGTCTTCACACGTCTATTTATTGTTCTTGCTTGAGTTGGTCTAAGATTCCCATCAACTTCTCGAAATCCTGCTCATTATTGAAAGGTATGCTGATCTTACCCTTGCCTTTGCTGGTGCATGTCACAGCCACCTTGGTATGCAGCACGCCAGAGAGGCGGTCACGAGCTTGGGAATAAGTCTCCGGCAGTTGAGCCTTGGCAGCGATCTTCTTCTTTCCGCTCTCAATGTCCTCACCATTTTTGAGGTGCTGCACCATCTCTTCAACCTTTCTGACCGACCATCCGTTTTTGAGTATCTCCTTGAACACCTTCAACTGCAACGAAGGACTGTCGAGAGCCAGCAGCGCACGGGCGTGACCCATGTCGATCTCTTTCTTTTGCAAAGACATCTGCACTTGCGCCGGCAACTTCAACAGTCGCAGATAGTTGGTGATGGCGGTGCGGCTCTTTCCCACTCTTTCCGACACCTTTTCTTGCGTCATGCCGGTGTTCTCCAACAGATGCTCGTAAGCCAAGGCAATCTCTATGGCATTGAGATCCTCACGTTGGATGTTCTCCACGAGCGCCATCTCCATGACATTCTCGTCCTTGATGGTACGGATATATGCCGGAATCGTCGTCTTACCAGCCAACTGCGAGGCACGCCAGCGACGCTCACCGGCAATGATCTGAAAGCGGTTCTCGGCAATCTGCCGCAATGTGATGGGCTGAATGATGCCTATCTCACGGATGCTGTTGGCCAGTTCCTGCAATGCCTCACTGTCGAAAAGGCTTCGCGGCTGGTCGGCATTGGGCTCTATCTGGTCGAGAGGTATTTCGCTGATGGTCGACGAACCTTGCGTGCGCACCGACTCTGTAGAGATCAGCGCGTCAAGGCCGCGGCCCAAAGCATTATATTTCTTGTGTACTGCCATATTGCAATGTTGAGAGTTGAAAGTTGAAAGTTGAGAGTTGAGAGTTGAAAGTTGAGAGTTGAAAGTTGAATGATGCGAGTGTAGAATTCAACATGCAACATTCATTATTCAACACTCAACATTCAACATTCTATTCTCTCATTCGTTTTTCTCTATGATCTCCTTGGCGAGAGCGAGATGATTTTTCGCTCCGGTAGAGTCTGCGTCGTAGAGAATCACCGGCAGACCATGGCTGGGACTCTCCGAGAGTTTCACGTTGCGCTGGATCACAGTCTTGAAGACCAGTTCCTGGAAATGACGCTTCACCTCATCATAGATTTGGTTGGCAAGTCTCAATCGGCTGTCATACATAGTCAGCAGGAAACCTTCGATTTCGAGTTTCGGGTTGAGTTTGCTCTTGACGATCTTAATGGTGTTGAGCAGTTTGCTGATACCCTCCAGTGCGAAGTACTCGCATTGCACCGGAATGATCACCGAGTTGGCTGCCGTCAAGGCATTGACAGTGATCAGACCCAATGAGGGTGAGCAGTCGATGAGGATATAATCATACTCGTCGCGCAAGGGATCCAATATACCTTTAATGACCTTCTCACGGTTCTTGAGGTTGATCATCTCAATCTCAGCACCTACCAAGTCGATATGGCTGGGAATAATGTCCAGCTTCTCAATGTCCGTCGTATAGATAGCATCCCTCACATCAGCGTGATCGATGATGCACTCATAGAGCGAACAGTCCACTTCACTAAGGTCTACACCGAGTCCGCTGGACGCGTTTGCCTGAGGGTCAGCATCCACAACGAGCACCGATTTCTCCAATGTAGCAAGAGAGGCCGCCAAATTGATGGTTGTCGTGGTTTTGCCCACGCCGCCCTTTTGATTGGCCAAAGCTATTATTTTTGCCATTTCTATTCGTCTTTAATGTCTGCCTGATGGATGTCGTTACCCTTTCCTCCTCATGGGCAGACATGGAATTATGATTGCAAAGATACATATTTTAGACGAAAATGCCAATTATTATAGGTTTTTTCGTATTTTTGCAAGACAATTAATATTAAACAGATGAAAAGCAACAGACCTCTGATATTGATTTCCAATGATGACGGCTACCATTCTCCCGGCATCAAGAAGCTTGTAGACATTGTCAGCCCACTGGCTGATGTTCTCGTCGTGGCACCTGAGAGCGCACGTTCTGGATACTCTTGCGCCTTTTCCGCGACAGATTACCTGCGACTCAAACCACGGCACAACATGGGTGACACCAGAGTGTGGTCATGCACAGGTACGCCTGTCGACTGTGTGAAGATCGCTATCGACCAGTTTTGCAAGGAGCGTAAGCCTGACCTGATCCTTGGCGGCATCAATCACGGTGATAATTCCTCAGTGAATAATCATTACAGTGGCACAATGGGCATCGCCAAGGAGGGCTGCCTCAAGGGCATTCCTTCCATCGCATTCTCCAGTTGTTTCTACAACGAGGACGCCAACCTTGAGCCCCTTCGCCCCTACGTGGAGCAGATTGTCAGCAAAGTGCTGGCAGAAGGTCTGCCTAATGGCGTTTGCCTCAATGTCAACTTCCCAGCCACTGAGACTTTCAAGGGCGTGAAGGTTTGCCGGATGACACGGGGCAGCTGGATCAACGAGATCGTCAAAGAGCACCACCCAAGAGGCTATGACTATTTCTGGGTAGTAGGAGAATATCGCAACGACGAACCTCAGGCTGAAGACAGCGACCAGTGGGCGCTCAACCACGGCTATGTAGCTATCACGCCGACCACCATCGACGTCACCGCTTACGACTTCATGGACACGGTACGCGGTTGGGATATTAAATAAGGAATAGACGCTATAAAAAAAAGTATCTGAAAGTTAACTTGGATAGAAACATCAACTTGGATAGACACGACACATGAAATATTATCTCATAGCAGGTGAGGCTTCCGGCGACCTGCATGCCAGCCGACTGATGCACAGCCTCAAAGAGCAGGACACGGCGGCCACCTTCCGCTTTATCGGTGGAGACATGATGGCGGCCGAGGGCGGTAAGCCTTTCCGGCACTACAAAGACTTGGCCTACATGGGCTTCATCCCTGTGTTGCTCCATGCCCGTACCATACTGCGCAACATGGCGCAATGCAAGGAAGACATCATGAGATGGGCGCCCGACGTGGTAATCCTCGTCGACTATCCGGGATTCAACCTGAGTATCGCCAAGTTCGTACATGCCAAGGTGGGCACGCCAGTCTTCTACTATATCTCACCGAAGATATGGGCATGGAAGGAATGGCGCATCAAAGCGATCCGCCGTGATATCAATGAGCTCTTTTCCATACTTCCCTTTGAGGTAGACTTTTTCGAGCACAAGCACCACTACCCTATCCACTACGTCGGCAACCCTACCGCGGAAGAGGTGAAAACGTTTCGTGACAACTACCATGAGTCTAAAGAAGCCTTCTGTCTGCGCCATGGCTTGGATCCCAAGCGTCCAATTCTTGCTTTGCTCGCCGGCAGCCGCAAACAAGAGATCAAAGACAACCTGCCCACAATGATCACAGCTGCCCTTCCCTATTGTCAGGATGAGAAGGGCTATCAGATGGTGTTGGCAGGAGCGCCATCCATTGACGATGACTATTATAGCCGCATACTCAAAGGACAGCCCGTCAGCAAGGTGAGCGAAGAAACCTATCAGTTGCTCTCTCATGCCGCCGCTGCACTGGTTACCAGTGGCACGGCAACACTTGAGACCGCACTGCTTGGTGTACCGCAAGTCGTATGCTACAAGACTCCCGTTGGCCCGCTGATTCGCTGGGCTTTCAACCACATCATTCAATGCCGCTTTATCAGTCTCGTTAATCTCATTGCCGACAAAGAGATCGTCACAGAACTCTTTGCCGACCGCTTCAGCGTGAAGAATATCCGCCACGAACTGGACCGCATACTACCGGGACAGCCTGACAGAGCCACCATGCTCCAAGGCTACCAACTCGTTGCTGAGCGATTGGGCAAGCAAAGCGCGCCCGACACTGCCGCCAAAGAGATGATCGAGATTCTCAATAAGAAGGCTCGATAACAAGCAGATCGTCCTACCTTTTTATGAGCCTTAGCCTCACAAGTGCGTCAAGTCTGCCTTTGAGACCTTACACCAACGTGTCAAGACTGCTTTTGAGTCGCTGCAGTTCATCACGCACAGTGATGAGCGTAGTCAACAACTCTTGCGAGCGGTCGGCACCGTCTTTGTTTTCACGAAGATATTTCCGCGCATTGGCAATCTTGAAGCCACGCACCTTGATGAGGTTATAGATGACCTTCACCTCTTTGATGTCATCCTCACTGTACTGCCGCACCTTGGTTCCGGGCACCGTCTTAGGATGGAGGTTGGGGAATTCCTTCTCCCAGTAGCGCAACGTACTTTCCGCCACGCCGACCATCTCAGCCACCTCCTTGATCGAGTAATAAAGCCGCTTGGGCTTGTCTGTTTTCAGCACCATAGCCTGATAATTTTACTATTTTGGGGCAAAGATAACAAAAAAGAATCATTTCTGCAATCTTTTTAGTACCTTTGCACCTGTATGTCAAAAGAATAAAGGAAACAAATAAAACATATATCATCATGATGACAGCAAATGAAATCCGCGACTCGTTTAAGAAGTTCTTTGAGTCGAAAGGACACGTCATCGTTCCGTCTGCCCCGATGGTTATCAAGGACGACCCGACGTTGATGTTTACGAATGCAGGTATGAACCAGTGGAAAGACATCATCCTTGGCACCAAGGACCCTAATCCACGTCGTCGCTGCGACTCACAGAAATGTCTGCGCGTCAGCGGTAAGCACAACGATCTGGAAGAGGTGGGACACGATACTTACCACCACACGATGTTCGAGATGCTCGGCAACTGGAGCTTCGGTGACTACTTCAAAGAGGGTGCCATCGACTATGCCTGGGAATATCTCGTGGACGTGCTGCACCTCAATCCCGCCGATCTCTATGTCACCGTCTTCGAGGGCGATCCCTCGGAAGGACTGGAGCGTGACGACGAGGCTGCCAAGTACTGGAGCAAGCACGTACCTGCCGACCATATCATCAACGGCAACAAGCACGACAACTTCTGGGAGATGGGTGAGACCGGTCCTTGCGGCCCCTGCTCTGAGATCCACGTAGACTCCCGCCCCGACAGCGAGAAAGCCAAAGTGCCCGGACGCGAGCTCGTCAACAAAGACGACCCACAGGTCATCGAGATTTGGAACATCGTCTTCATGCAGTTCAACCGCAAGGCCGACGGCAGCCTGGAACCACTGCCTATGCACGTCATCGATACGGGTATGGGCTTTGAGCGTCTCGTGCGCATGCTGCAAGGTAAGAACTCCAACTACGACACGGATATCTTCCAGCCCATTATCAAGGAGATAGAGAATCTCTCCGGAAAGAAATATGGCTTCACCACACCGACCGGCGAGAATGGTGAGGGTGCCAACGAGCAGGAAAAGATCGACATCGCCATGCGTGTGGTTGCCGACCACCTGCGTGCCGTGGCCTTCTCCATCGCCGACGGCCAGCTGCCCAGCAACGCCAAGGCCGGATATGTCATCCGTCGCATTCTGCGCCGTGCTGTCCGCTACGCCTATACCTTCCTCGACCAGAAGAGTGCATTCCTCTACAAGCTCGTGCCCGTACTCGTGCAGGAGATGGGCGAAGCTTATCCCGAGCTGCCTGCTCAGCAGGAACTCATCAGCCGCGTGATGAAAGAGGAGGAGGACAGCTTCCTGCGTACCCTCGACAAGGGTATCCAGCTGCTCAACGGCGACATGGACGAACTGCGTGCTCACGGTAAGACAGAACTCGACGGCGAGAGTGCCTTCCGTCTCTTCGACACCTATGGCTTCCCTCTTGACCTCACAGAACTCATCTGCCGCGAGAACGGCTACACCGTCGACGAGAAAGGTTTCGACGTAGAGATGGAGAAGCAGAAGGCACGCGCCCGCAACGCTGCCGTTGTGGAGAACGGCGACTGGGTGGAGCTGCGCCAGGGCGAGCAGGAATTTGTCGGCTATGACTACTCGGAATATGAGTGCCACATCCTCCGCTACCGCAAGGTAACTCAGAAGAAGAACACTTTCTATGAGGTCGTTCTCGACCACACGCCGTTCTACGGAGAAATGGGTGGTCAGGTCGGCGATCAGGGCGTGCTCGTCTCCAGCGATGAGACCGTCAACGTTATCGACACCAAACGCGAGAACAACCAGAGCATACATATCGTGAAGCAAATGCCAAAGAATCCAGAGGCTGACTTCATGGCTTGCGTAGATATTGACAAGCGCAACGGCTCTGCTGCCAATCACTCTGCCACTCACCTGCTCGACTATGCGCTGAAGCAGGTACTCGGTGATCATGTGGAGCAAAAGGGATCTTATGTCGACGCCGACACACTGCGTTTCGACTTCTCCCACTTCCAGAAGGTCACTCCCGAGGAGCTGCGCAAGGTGGAGCGTATCGTCAACGATATGATCCGTCAGGATATCCCATTGGAGGAGCACCGCAACATGCCGTTAGCCGAGGCTAAGGAACTGGGTGCTGTAGCCCTCTTTGGTGAGAAGTACGGCGACAAGGTGCGTGTGGTACGCTTTGGACCGAGTTGCGAGTTCTGCGGTGGCATCCACGTGAAGAGCACCGGCCACATCGGTTTCTTCAAGATCATCTCTGAGAGCAGCGTGGCTGCCGGTGTGCGCCGCATCGAGGCTCTCACTGGTAAGGCTTGCGAAGAGGCTATCTATGAGGTAGAAGACATGATGAAAGACATCCAGGCTCTGTTCAACAATGCCAAGGATCTCAAGGCCACCATCGAGAAGAGCATCTCTGAGAACGCAGCACTGAAGAAGCAGGTGGAAGGCTTCCGGCAACAGACCGTAGACCGTACGGCAAAGACACTCGCTGAGCACGCTCAGGATGTCAACGGCGTGAAAGTCGTCAAGGCTGTGCTGCCCGTTGACCCAGCCTCTGCCAAGGACATTGTCTTCAAGGTGCGCGAGCAGATCCCCGAGAACCTCGTCTGTGTGTTGGGTTCCCGTCACGAAAATCGTCCATTGCTCTCCGTGATGTTCTCCGACGACATGGTGAAGAGTCATGGACTCAACGCCGGTAAGATCATCCGCGAGGCCGCAAAGCTCATCCAGGGCGGTGGCGGTGGTCAGCCTCACTACGCTCAGGCCGGTGGCAAGAACGCTGACGGTCTCTCTGCTGCCGTGGACAAGATCATCGAGCTCATCGAACTGTAAGAAACATAAGGGGTAAGTCTTATTTCATAAAGCACGGTCATCTTCCATGCTATATATATAATAAGGTGTAACCCACATCACAGATAGGCGCTGCCTTCCGAATTCATTTTGGAAGGCAGCGTTTTTTTGTACCCCCATAAGTCTATAGCCGTGATGCCTGCGAAGGTGTACATTCGTTCTGAAATAGGGGAAGAAAAGTTATCAGGAAAAAGAAGCGGAATCTAAAAAACTTCACTCTCAACTATTTCTTTTATTTTTGCAGCAGCGATAAAAGAGAATCATTTAACCATTTTATACAAAACCAACTATTACGTATGAACAGTAAACCATTACTAACCATCGCGGCCTTAGGTCTTTGTGCCACCACATGGGCACAGGCTCCGGCATTTCCCGGCGCAGAGGGCAACGGTCGCTATGTCACCGGCGGACGTGGAGGCAAGGTCGTGCATGTGACCAATCTCAACGACTCCGGAACCGGATCACTGCGGGCCGCCGTAAAAGGTGCCGACAAGAAAATCGTCGTCTTCGATGTGGGCGGTGTCATCCCATTGTCATCTGAACTGAAGATTGGTGCCAACACCACTATCCTCGGACAGACAGCCCCCTACCCCGGCATCACGCTCCGATACTATACCGTCAGACCCGGTGACAACAACATCATCCGGTTCATACGTGTCAGACGCGGACAGGAAAAGGAATGCGACGACGGCGCTGACGCCTGCTGGGGCAAGAACCTCAACGGGCTCATCCTCGACCACTGCTCACTGTCGTGGAGCATCGACGAAGTGGGATCCTTTTACGACAACAACAACTTCACCATGCAGTGGTGCACTCTCGGCGAGAGCCTCAACAATGCAGGACACGACAAGGGAGCTCACGGCTATGGCGGCATCTGGGGCGGCAAGCTCGCCAGTTTCCACCACAACATGATCGCCCACGTGGCCAACCGCGCACCCCGCTTCAATGGCGCACGCTACAACTGGACGGGATACAACGCCAACAGCCTCTACTCCACCTACAAATGGCCCAATGCCGTGCAAGCCGAGAATGTCGACTTCCGCAACTGCCTCATCTTCGACTGGGGTACAGGAGGATGCTATGGCGGTCCCGGTGGCGGCTACATCAACATGGTGAACAACTACTATAAGGCTACGCCCGAGGTAAAAAACAAAAACCGCATCACCACCATCTCTATTGCCAACAGCACGACGTCCGCCGACGAGAAGACCTATCTCGACATGACCAGCCGCTACTATATCAGCGGCAACTATGTCGACGCTAAGGACAGCGAGGGCAAAGTCTATGGCGCCAACTACGACTGGAAAGGCGTGAAATACGACGATGGCGTGCAGACCATCAATGGCGAGGAATACACCAAAGACTCACTCTACGCCTATGGTAAGGATGTGGAGCATGTCAACAATGCCCAGGGCATCCCTTGCGTGCGCATCAAACTTGACAAGGCCGTGGCTCCTACCGGTGAGGTGACTACCCACTCCGCCGAGAATGCCTACAGCAAGATCATAGCCTATGGCGGTGCTTCGCTCTTCCGCGACGATGTGGACAACCGCTATATGACAGAGGCAAAGAATGGAACATCTACCTACACGGGGTCTGTGACAGGCATCAAGGGGCTCATTGACAAGGTCAGCGATGTAGATGGTTATACTGAGGCCAACTTCCCCACCGGCAAGCGGGCTGCTGACTTCGACAGAGACGGCGACGGCATGCCGGACGTCTGGGAGAAGGCCAACGGTCTCAATCCCAACGATGCCAGTGATGCCAGCACATACACACTGGATGCGAAAGGCTATTATACCAATCTCGAAGTCTATGCCAACTCTTTGGTTGAGGACATCATGAAGGCTGAAAACAAGGATGCCATCACCAATGTCAACGAATATTATCCCACTTGCACGAAGGCCGACGGATTAGACTATTACTCCGGCAAAATCGTGGAGCGGGTGACACCAGCAAATCCTAATACGCCTTCTGACGCCAAAACCGAGAAGGCCCTCTACTCTACGACTTTCACCGATTGGACAGATGTCAAGGCCAGCACGACAGAAACGACGGTGACGCAATCAACGAAGTATAGCCATGAGACGCTCACCTTTTCCATCTTCGACACACAGATCTGTTCCACCAACCAAAACACGACTAAGTTTCCCAACTGGACGGGCGGCTATCTGATGTGTAGCAAAAGCGCTGATCCTTACGTCATCACCTCTCCACTGGCCAGCATCACCCGTGTGCACTTTCGCCATGGAGCCACGGGCAGCAATCGTGGTTGGAAATTGGAGGCTAAAGGCGACGGCGACACAGACTGGACAGTGCTGAGCAATGCCGTAGCTACTACGCAACAAGGCACAGATGTCGAAGTGGATGTCAACCGCACCAACTGTCAACTGCGCTTCACCAATCTCAACGCTTCACAAAATGCTTATCTCTTCCAACTCGACATCTACGGCAATGTGAGCACTGGCAATCAGCCTTCTCTCGCCTCCTTTTCCGCCTACGGCAAGGAGTACACCGCAGAGGACTTTTTTACCGAAAATGCCAATGGCAACTATGAGGGCACTGTAGAGGTGAGCAAAAGGTCTGATATGGTCAGTGCCTCTAATGCCATCACCACCACTGTGGGCAATGGTACTATTGGCACCATTACTTATAAAGAGGTATCCAGCGATGTCAACGGCAGCAAGCCGGCCTGCGATGTCACCATTCCCGTAGCACTCGCCGCAACCGGAACCACCAAGACCTATATCGTTCACTTCGTTTGGAAACCTAACTATACTGTCCTCTACCACGACACCGATGACAAGGTAATCGCCAAGCAGGCTGTCGAGAAAGGCGACCCAATCAACAAACTCAACGACGGCGCGACTGTCACCGTACCCTCTGGCAGCAAGTTTCGTGGATGGCTCTTTCAAGCCAGCGGCGAAGAAAAAGCCAACGCCGCAACCACTGTGAACGAGAAAGAGCTGAACCTCTATGCCTTGGTCACTGACATCGAAAACGATGAGCCCAACGAGCGTCATGCCTACAACCTGAAAGACAAATACTTCTATGCCGAGGATCACGAAGGCTTTCTGCCTCTGTCAGCCTACAGCTACAATGGTCCTCAACATGGCCTTTATTTCAAGCCGGGCTCCATCACGCTGCCTGTTACGGGCAATGCCATCGTCATCGTGGAAGCCTGCAAATATAGCAAGACGGCCTTGACACTCTCCGACTCCAAAGGCAACATTCTCGGAACCATCGCCATCCCCACTACCGACGGCACACGCACGGCCATCCGATATACTGGTAAGGCTGATGATCTGTCGTTGTCTTTCCCCGACGGTGAGGTTTATCTCCATGCTCTCACCGTCATCAACATGGGCAACGGCGACATTGCCAAGAACGATGAAGGCTACTACGTGGCTGAAGCAGGCAGTGCCTGCAGTCTGCTCAACATCTTCGACATGATCGCTGCCTACGGTGACGCCTCCTCACGCACAAAAGTATTCCTGCCCAACGGTGTCTATGACTTAGGCAAGGCTACCGAACAGCAGTTACCCATCGACAAGCTCTCACTCATCGGACAAAACACCGACAGCACGATCATCGTCACCGCACCGGATGCCTCCATCGAAGGGCTCGGCAAAGCTGATCTGTTTCTCAACACCAAAAAGGATCTCTATCTCCAGGATCTTACGCTGAAAAACGCGCTCGACTACTATGGCGCAGGGGCTGCCGGACGTGCCGCCGTATGGCAGGACCGTGGCGACCGCACCATCTTCCGCAACGTCAAGATGCTCTCCTATCAGGATACCTACTACAGTCAGAACAATGCTATGCAGAGCTACTTCGAGGATTGCGACATCCACGGCACTGTGGACTTCATCTGTGGTGGCGGTGACGTACGCTTCCTGCACACCACGCTCTCTCTCGAACCACGCAATGCCAAAGGCGAAGGCGGACGCACCATCACAGCCCCCACAACCACTACCAACTATGGCTATGTCTTCGACGACTGCTCCATCGTGGACTTGGCCAAGGGCAAAGGTGACTGGAACTATGGCCGCACCTGGCAAGGCAAACCCATTTGCGTGTTCCTCAACACCACCCTTGACGACAATGCCGCTGCCACTATCGTCTCCTCACGATGGACTCAGAAAGGTATGAACAACACCGACCCGAAGGTCTATGGCGAATACGGAACAAAGAATGCAGCCGGACAGAACATCACTCCCTCCAGCAACATCATCGCGTCCTGGGGCGGCAATATCGAGACCATCCTCTCTGCCACGCAAGCCGCTGCCTATGACTACGACAAGATGTTCACCAATTGGGATCCCAAGTCTCTCGCCACACAGTTGACTGTTACGGGAGCCAAACTCTCCGCCGGCATCCTCTCATGGAATACAACCCAAGGTGCCACCGCCTACGCTGTCTTCGCCGACGGCAAGTTGCTGGACTTCACCACCGCCACCAGCCTCTCTGTCGACGGCAAAGCCAAGACCTACTCTGTCCGTGCTGCCAACGCCATGGGAGGCTTAGGCCCTGAAGCAACAGTGGTCATCACCAACAGCATCGCTGACGACCTCATCGAAAAGCCTTCCCAGACATATTACTATGCCCTCCAAGGCACTCGTCTGTCATCACCTCGTCAGGGTCTCAACATCCGCGTCCGCAACTACCAAGGTGCCGGATACAAAGCCGAGAAGATCATCGTGAAAAGATAAAAAAGTAAAAGGGTAAAAAGACCAACAGGGCAAGCAAAGGTCACACGACGAAAGCCCAATATTGAGTCTAATAATGATTGGAATATACATATCGGTTGATCAGGATAATGAGGAGGTGACCACATACCTCCCTTCACAATTAGGCGAGCCTTAGGGCTCGCCTATTCTGTTTTTATTAGAATGCAAAGAACAGAGTTGCTACATTTCCTTGACTCAAAGACATTGCATAAAAAAAATTATCAAGCTGTTACTGTCTCTGCAAAGGTAATCAATTTTTTGCTAATCACAACTTTATCAGTACCCTCAATAGGATAAAATTAAAATACATAGGAATATCCTTTCCTCGATTTAGTGAAGTTCATAACGTCAAATTAGATTAAGCAAGTGATTTGAGTAACAGGAAGGCCGGTTTTCGTGAGAAAGCCGGCCTTTGGCATTGGTGAAATGTTAAATCTCCAATAGGTAGCAAAAAAGTTATATAAGCATTTGGCGGTTTATAACTTTTTAGCTACCTTTGCAGTGTCAATAAGACAAAGAGTTCATTGAAATTATGAAAAGAAGAGAATTAGAAAAGAGACTGAAAGACGCGGGATGCGTCCTGTCTCGAAACGGTTCAAGGCATGACAAATGGGTTAATCCCAAGACTGGAAAGTTTGAATGGGTGCCGCGCCACAGCACGGAAATTGCTACGGGAACGGCACACAAGATACTTAAAAAGTTGAATGCCTAAAGAAAAAGGTCAAGGGCTTGTCCCTTGACCGATTTCTCTTCTTTCTTGATGGATATGGACTCTTTTTATAAGAAAGTATAAAGCATAAGGATATGACAAAAGCAATCGTAACAGTAGAAAAAGGTGCCGATGGCAACTATTGGTGCAGTACCGAGATTGGCGATGGCGGCTTCAATGGCTGCGGATCGACGGTGGACGAAGCAAAAAAGGATTTAGCATCGTGTCTCGATGAAGCTAGGGAAGCTGGTGATATAAAAGGAGACTTAACACTGGAGTACAAGTATGACTTACAGTCTTTCTTTAATTACTTCGCTTATTTCAATGTGAACGAAGTGGCACGCCGCGCGGGAATAAATCCATCTTTGCTCCGTCAGTATAGCAGCGGATGCAAGAAAGCCGGCGAGAAGACGTATGAAAGACTCTCGGAATGCTTCAGCAACATAAAGAAAGATTTACAAGCCGCGTCTTTCTGACTCGGCTATTTCATAATAAAATGAACTCTTGGAGCCGTCTGCGCGAGATGCGTGGACGGCTTTTTCTTAGCTGTTGATGTCTCTGCAAAGGTAATCAATTTTTTGCTAATCACAACGTACTTCAAGTATTGTCTTACGTCCCGGCTACTGTTGATGTCTCTGCAAAGGTAATCAATTCTTTCCTAATCACAACCGGAGGGGATGCAGGGAGTTATGTAATAAGTAAAAGCATAAGAAAAGCCCCGGCACGGCTCAGTGTCGGGGCTTTTCTTTTTTATGCGACTAAAAGTCTGTATGTCCTTTATCAGCGGCAGATGACTTTCTTCCCGTTGTGAATGTATATTCCACGTGAAGGCTTAGCCACCCGCTGTCCTTGCAGGTTGAACCAGACATCCTGCTTTTCCCCACTCTCAACAGCGTTGTCGATGGCTGTCGTCGTGCCGTCGTTGATGCCGATGGCCATGCTCTTGGCACTCGCCGAGCCCTGCTGTATCTTGATATGTCCAAAGACAACCTCCAGCCACGTGCCGCTGTTTCCATAGGCATCTGCCACGGGTGTCCAGCGGAAATGATAGTAACCAGTGTGGTTAGCATAGAAGTTGACGACTCCATAGCTGGCACCATAGGTGTTCGTGTTCAGGCTCTTGCCGACATTGTTGTTGCATCGTATGATTTGCGAACCCAGGCAATTATTGTTCTCGTCAAACACCTCGCACTTCACATAGGGATTTCCTGCCCATCCGATGGCGTAATAGCTGAGGTTGTAGCTTCCCTTTTTGAGTGAAAGTCCGTAGCCGTTGACTGTGCCCACCTCGGCATAAGCGGTCTTCGAAGCGTCGCTCTGACGGATGTAGAGGCCGGTGGGCAGATAACCACCTTGGCTGAACTGGAAGATGCGCGGCCCTGACGCAGCAGAACCTGCAGCAACCTTTTGCCCGGCATCGAGGATACTCCAGCCCTCCGGTACAGTGTTGGCATTTTGGAAGGCCAGTGGATTTCCCTTAAAATAGAGTCCTACATTGCCGACGAGCGTTTCTTCCCAATTACCGCCATTGCCTTTTGCATCGGCGACCGGCGTGAAGCGCAGTTTGTAGTTGCCTTTGATCATGGAATAGAACGAAAGGTTGACTCGGGTGCTGCCCTTGATGGCTGTACTCTTGGTGCCATTGACGCAGCCGTTGGCTTTGACGATAGTTGAGGCCACCACAGTGTTGGTAGGATCAAACACCTCCACCTTTACATACGGACTGCCTTTCCATGCTGCTATGTTGCAACTGAGCTGATACTCGCCACAGACCAGTGGAAGCGTGTATCCGCTCTGCCCACCATATTCTATGTATCCGGCTTTGTCGGGGCTGATCTCACGCACATAGAAGGCTGTGGTCATGTCACCGCCCTGATAGAACTGCATCACTCTTGGTCCACTGCTCTGACTACCCGTTTGCCGTTGGCTTCCGTTGTCCACGGCCGTCCATCCAGCGGGGATGACATCATTGACGTTGCCCCAGCCCTTGACAAGATTGTCACCGGTAGTAGTAGAGGAAGAACTTGAGGTGTTGCCTGCCGATGACGACGAGGAGGAAGACTCGCTCTTATGGGCATAGTTCTTCTTGGAATACTCATAATACCAGTAGAAGCATGCCTTGGCACAGCACTCAACGTTTTCATTGAAATTAGCCTTGATGGTACCGTTCTTTAAGAACGCGTCGATGTCGACATAGTCCTCATTGGAACTCAGCGTCATGCTGATATTGCCAAAGTGATCCATCACAGCCTTCCAAGCATTTCCCCATTTGCTGGTCGACGCGGTGCCCCAGGTGCCATAGTTGCTGGCCACCCACTGTCCGAACTCATTGTATTTACCTGCTCCTGCTTTCTCCGGACTCCAGTCTATCTCTGAGACGAGGATTGGTTTGGAAGTGACCACAGGCACCTGCTTTTGGAAGTTGCGGATGAAGGTGTTGTGGTCGTAGCTCTTGTCACTTGCTCCATACCATCCCGGATAGACGTGAACAGCGTAGCCAAAGTTGCTGTCGGTGATGGGATGTGAAGCATAGTCTTGATACTGGCTTTGATAGCCGGTACCGGGAATCCATATCACGCCCTTGAATCCGTTCTGTCGGATGATGTTGACGATCGGCTGGAAATAGTCGTGCAGGGCAGATGATGAAGCTTGACCATATTGATTATAGACATGCACCGGCTCGTTGGCCAGTTCCAGCGACACCGTTCCCGAGTTGTTTTTGAAGTTGGCATTGCTTGACACAATCCCCCATACCGTTTTGAGGTATTGCTGATAGGCGTCGCCCACCTTGAGATCCTTCGGGCATACCCCCGGCGGACGCACGACAACGTAGAGTCCGTGGTTCAAAGCCTTCTGAGCAATGGGCCAGTAAAGCGTCTGCAGGTACTTGCGCAGGCGGTCGGCACTGAACTTCGAGATGTCAGCTTCTCCGCTTGCGTGCCCATTGTTGGTCCAGCAAGGGTCGAGATGCAGTCGGAAGATGTTGCAGTACGTACCCTTGGCAGGGTTTTGAATGGCCCCGAAGACCTTGTCGAAGTAGTTGATGCACGAAGCCACCGTGCCGTCGTTGCAGGCTGATCCCCATCGATAACGATTGAAATAGGGATTAGGGGTGTCCATCACTCCATGGAGCACAACGGCGTGTCCTCCTTGGTCGACCAATTGCTTGCCACTGACGTGGAGTGGTGCCACCACGCCAAACTGGGCAAACGCTCCCATCGGCATCACTGCCATGGTCAGGGATAATAGAAAGTGTTTCATAAAAAAGATTGAATAAAAACGGTATTAAGAAGTTGATTTGTATTGCTTGCAAAATTATGCATTTTGGTAATTGCTTACTTTTCAACACGTATCAAAAACTTTATTGTCAGTATATCAACTTAAAATTCTTCTATTAGTACGATAAACGTCTCGTAAACCTTGCTATTTGAGACATTTTTCTGCTAATATCTCATTTACCGTGATGCCCTTATTGTCTTTCTGTCTGAATAGCAATATAGAAAGAATATGTCCTTTATGTCTTTCTGTCTGAATAGCAATATAGAAAGAATATGTCCTTTATGTCTTTCTGTCTGAATAGCAATACAGAAAGAATATGTCCTTTATGTCTTTCTGTCTTCAACATCAGCACCCAGTCTGTGCCATCTGTCTACTTTGTCTTAGAAACTGACATTTTTCCTACCACGAGAATCGATTCTTTTCGACAAAGACCTGTCTTCCACTGATTTATGCAAAATTTCGCACGTTTTTATAAACTACTAATAATCAATATATTACAAGCGTATCTCTTTTCTTCAGCTATCAAAAAGCCTTTCTGACCGAAAATTCTCTAGAGAATTTCTGCTCAGAAGGGCTTTTTGATACGATGAAACCACCGAGATGACCATATCAAAAGGCCGAGATGATAACAAGAAAAAGCCTTTTTGATCGCGGAACAAGGCAAAAATGAGTCTAAGAAATCAAAAGTCCCTTTTTCTCTTCTCTAGATTGCAAGTTCAGGCGAACATACTTTTGTCAGAAAGATTCATTTTTATATAGTACGATTATTGAAAAAATATCTATCACAGAGCAGTTTCTCCTGTTTTCGTTGCTATTTGAATTCGCACCATCGTCGACAATCTAAGAAATGTTAAATTCTTGTCTTTATACGATTTTTCGTATTATTTACTTGAACAATACGAAAATTAGTAGTATCTTTGCTGTGTCTTAAAGAAATAACGAATATGAAAGAAAAAATGAGTAACATGAAGGTAACTGATGAAGAGCGAGACCTTATCGAACAGATTAGAAACTACAACATCTCTTACCCCAACGGTTATCCGGAACTGATGTGGTTCGTGCAGGAAACCCTTGATAAGATGCTGCGGCAACCTTATGAGTAAAACAAGCCTCTCCCGAAAGGGAGGGACATTAAGACATCAATAATCATAAAATATTATGGATATGGAGACTGTAATGACAAAGCCGGTGGTTATCACCGACATGAAGAAAAAGGCGAGCGACATTCTGCTTGCCATATCGTGGAGAGAGCTGGCCAATAATTATTTTCACAAGTCGGCATCTTGGCTCTATCACAAGATGGACGGCATCGACGGCAATGGAGGCAAAGGAGGATTCACGCCTGACGAGGCCGAACAGCTGCGAGGAGCACTTGTGGATTTGAGCAACCGAATACGGCGAGTAGCAGACACCATTTAGGCCTGGCCATCGTTAGCCATTTAAGACAGCAAGCCGTCCGCTGGCCTACGGACGCACAGCCCCGGAGATACACGCTCCGGGGCTTTTTTGTTTTAACAAGTAGTTGCAAACACCTTTCTCATGCAGTGGTAAACACTGACCGAAGGAGTGGTAAACACTATGGTAAACACAAATCGCCTAATGTTTGCCAATGATTACCAAAGATTACAACTCTTTTTTGCTTGGTTACTATCCCCTTATTACCCTAATTCCCAATTATTTACGCGCTTCCAATTTCGTAAATTACTGACTATAAACGAAAAAAGGAAGCCTTCATCAGACTTCCTTTTTGACTTAAAAGCGGAAGATGAGGGATTCAAACCCCCGATACCCGAAAGGGGTATACCGGATTTCGAGTCCAGCGCATTCGATCACTCTGCCAATCTTCCAATAGCGAGTACAAAGGTAATAAAAAGATGGTAAAGGACGATTATCTTTCTTTGACAATTTCAATAAATTAACACTATAACTTCGTCTCCATCCACTTTTTCAAGACCACAGCCTGGTTGTGCGTTTCATCTTTTGCACCGAAGAGCAGCGTCACATTGCCTTGCTGCAAGAGCGCCTTGCATCTCTCGACAAAACTGTGAGCCTCGGCATTTTGGTCGAGCTCACCGATATACTTTTCCGAGAAAGCTGGGAAGAGTTCAGGTTGGTGTCCAAACCACTTTCTCAGTTCTGTAGACGGGGCAAGCAGTTTGTCCCACTCGTCGATGTTGGCTTTATCCTTCGAGATGCCACGCGGCCACAATCTGTCGATCAGCACACGATAGCCATCCTGCTCCTCGGCAGGCAGATAGACTCTTTTGACTTTTAATTCACCCATGATCAATCTGATATTTAACGCTGCAAAGATAGCACAGTCCCTCAAGTATGACAGGTAACAATTGTGCCCTGTTGCGGACAAATAAAGTTAAAACAATCACTTCAGCTTGTTGCTGTCCAAGATCTTGATGCTCCGGCCATCGATTTCGATAGCGCCCTCTTTCTCGAAATCGGCCAGCACACGCTGCAAAGAGAACTTCTGGATGCCGAAGCTGTCAGCGATCTGCTGGCGGCTGCGATAGAGATGGATGACGCGGGAGTTCTGCTCTTTTGCCCTCTTGATCAGCAGATAACCTACCTTCTCCCTGACCGTCATCAGCGAAAGCACGTTGATCTTATGCGTCAGAAACACGTTGATGTCGGACAGCGTGCGGATGAAGTTCATGCACAGCCGGCTGTTTTCATCGATCGCCCTTGCAAAGTCCACCTTGTCGATACGGACTATCGAGCAGGGCTCCACCGTCTCCACGCTCACAGGCATGAGATTATTGGCCGAGAAGATAAAGGCCGGCGCAATGAGATGACCGGCCCGAAGGCGGCTCACCTCTATTTGTTTTCCGCCGACAGAAGACATCCGGCACACCATCGTACCAGCCAATACGATGTCCACATGCCGGTAAGGCATACCGGCAAGTGAATAGATCTCATTCTTGCTGAAAGCTACGAGCTTGTAATTGATGTCGTCGAAGAAATGCAAGATCTCAGTCTCGGAGAAACCAGCGAACAACTTACACTGCTGAAGGGTCTTTATTTGTTTTGTGTCTAACATGTCAGGATTGATTAATGATCACAACGTCTTCGTTTCCGTGACGCCGATATGAATTAATAACGAGCGAACCAGCACCTTATTATATATAAGGGAGACATTCTCGCGTCAGTACATAGCCAAGAACAATTCAGGGCACCCCGATAGAGTGCCCCGAAATAGTTTTTTACGTCAACAGATACGCTGCATCAGAATATTCCAGCCTTACCCACAACGATGAGGAGTGCAAAGCCGATGATCAGCGTCAGGAAACCGACGATAATACCTGTCTTGGCCATATCCTTCTGATCGATCAGACCTGTAGAGTAAGCGATAGCATTTGGAGGCGTAGAGATTGGCAAAGTCATGGCTGCAGATGCTGCCACAGCAATACCAATCAGCATGGTGGATGTGCCGCCGATGACACTCAGCTTATCGCCCATGCCCTCGCAGACAACCGTGAGAATAGGAATCATCAAAGCCGCCGTTGCCGTGTTGGAGATGAAATTGGAAAGGAAGTAGCATACCAGACCCGCAATGATCAAGATCACGATCGGACTCCAGTCGCCGAATGGTATAGCCTGAATAGCAACCTTTGCCAACCCTGTGCCATTGAGTGCCAATCCGAGAGCGAAGCCGCCGGCCACCATCCAGATGACGCCCCAGTCGATCTTTTGCAAGTCCTTGGCTGTGATGACGCCCGTGATAGCAAAGATGGCAATCGGAAGCATAGCCACCGTGTTGGAGTTCACACCGACATACTTGCCCATGATCCACAGCAGGATCGTCACGGCAAACGTGATACCGACAACAGCTGTACGCCAGTTGTGGCTCATATCACCTTGAATGTTCAGTTCAATGGTTTTCTGAGTAAAAGGAAAGAACTTTTTCAGTACTACCCATGCAATGAACAGCAAAACGATGACCAGTGGTACCATGATCAGCATCCACTGTCCGAAACTGATTTGCATATTGAGACCTGCAGGATCATTGAGCACTTTATAAGCAAAAGCGTTGGGCGGTGTACCGATCGGTGTGCCCATACCTCCAAGGTTGGCACCGATAGGAATAGACATCGTCAAGGCGATGCGCCCCTTGCCATTGGCAGGCAGAGCCTTGAAGACAGGCGTAAGGAAGGTCAGCATCATTGCGGCTGTAGCCGTGTTGGAAATGAACATGGAAAAGACGCCGGTGATGAGCAGGAATCCCAACAGCACATTCTCACTCTTCTTGCCAAACGGCTTAATGAGTGTCTTTGCCATCCACACGTCGAGACCCGACTTTGTGGCGGCAATAGCAAGGATGAAACCACCGAGGAAGAGGATGATCGTAGGGTCGGCAAAGCAGGCCATGATACCCACCGAGTCCAACAACTGACCATACTGTCCTTCGTTGCCTTGCAAAAAATTGAAGGAGGAATCACTCACACAGAACAATAGAACAAAGATGATTGCAATAGACGTCGCCCATGCGGGTATCGCCTCCGTAATCCACAACATCACGGCCATCACAAAGATGGCAATCACTCTCTGCTGTACCACAGTGAGCCCAGCAATACCAAAGCAGGCGCTTGGCAAATTCCAAATAATCAGCGTTACCAGTGCAGTGATCAAGAACCAAATCAGCTTCTTCTTGTCTAAGTGACCAGTAACGACATTCTGTTCCGTTTCCTTCGTCATAACTAAATACTTTTAGATGAATACTTATAGGTTTGAGGTATAATTACTGCAAATATACGTGGATTTATTGAGATAAACAACTATTTTTGTCCTAACTTAGTTTTAATAATCGCTTAATTCTGTTAAATGTATAACAAAAAGAAGCATCTGTCAGAAACATTTTCTATTTTTGTAAGTCTTAAATAATGTAGGCGGGATATGATGCCCGCTGATCAACAAACCAACAAAAAGAATCGCACTCCTTATATATATATAGGAGTACAACAGAAAGAAAACAAATAAAAAGTATCATAAAATGAAAAAGAAAGTATTATTGTTCGCCATGCTCCTGTTCTGTTGTATAGGACAGGCCTTTGCGCAGGCTCAGATCAAGTTCGACAAGGTTACTTATAATTTTGGGACCTTCTCCGAGAGCCAGCCCGTGCAGAAATGCACCTTCACCTTCACCAACGTCGGTGACAAGCCTCTGGTCATCAACCAGGCTCTGGCCAGTTGTGGCTGTACGGTTCCTTCTTACACCAAGGCACCGATCAAACCGGGAGAGAAAGGCGTGATCACAGTGACCTATAACGGCAAGGGTAAGTTCCCCGGCCATTTCAAGAAGGCCATCACCATCCGTACTAACGGTGTACCGGAGATGACAAGACTCTACATCGAAGGTGAAATGAAAGAAGCAAACGACAAATAAACAAAAAACAAAGCAGCGCTCTCTGACATCAGGGAGCGCTGCTTTTTCTTTTCCCGAGATCCAAGACCGCATTGTTGTTGGGATCTGTTGTATATCACAATTGATTTTATTCCAATGACAAGATGATTGATGTGGCACCAAGTGTGAACAATGTACCATCTTCTATCACCCTACGCTCATGGTCTCCCAGCAACTCGTTGCCCACAAAGGTACCCGTATTGCTCGGACCGTCACGAAGCACGTACTTGAGTCGACCATTGCGGTCACGCGACACTTTCACCACACAATGCGTCATATCCATGCTCGGATCGTCCGTAGCGATCGCACAGTCGACATGAGAACTACGGGAAGCCCTACCGATGACGTTATCGCCGAGATGCAAAGGAAACTCCTGTTTATAATGGAAACGGTTCTCTATCACAACCAGCTTCCCAAAGTTTTCTGATGATACGGCTTCTGTAGACGCTGTTGCAGTATCAGATGTCGTGCTATTCTCCTCTTTTGACTGTGATGCCTGAGCAGCGGACTTCTTCGCAGTCTTCAGTCTGACTCCGACTTTCTTTCCGCATTCCGGACAAGATGTCACAAACGTTCTGTTCTCATCCACCTCACTCTCATCAAAGAAGATGGTATTTCCACATTTCGGGCAACGAATCTTTTTCATGGTTCAATGGATCATTACTACTTCACTTCCATCACCCAACCTTGAGCAAACTCCTCATGGCTGGCAAGCTGGTTACGAACCTTCTGAGCCTCGTGAGCTGAAGGATAGCGGCCGTAGACAACCTTTCTGCTGCCTCTAAGCATCAACACCTTCGCGCTGTCCAGGCCTCTTTGGTGAAGTTTTTGCACATAAGCTTCGGCATTCACTCTGCTGACGTGGCTGGCCAAGACGATGGTGTAGCCTGCCTCTACAGCTTGCGCCGTACGGGTGGCTTTCACTGCACTATCTTGCTTAGCTTTCTGTATCAAGGCTTTCACATTGGCGCGCTTGACTGTCTCCCCCACTGTTTTCTCGCCAAACATTTTCTGTTGTGGCAATACGGGTTGGAGCAGATCAGTGTTGACGCGGCTTTCGATGACTCCCTGCCCATTGCTCAAGCGTGTCGGCAAGAGCAAGAAGACAATCAGAGCAATGCACGCCACGGCTACGTTGCGCCATAAGGCAATCAGTCGTGCGTCGCGCTTGTCACGCTCTTCGGAAGCAGCTTCCTCGATATCTGCATTTTGGGTAGCAGTCAACACAGCAACCGCCGAAGCAGAAGCTTCCCCTTCTTGCGTCTCTTTGACGGCAGGGGCAAGCGCCCCCATCTCAAAAGCACCCAAGCCATAGAGCGAAGGAGTAAGTATCCCGGCCTCACAAGGCGAGAACTCGTAATGCCCCTCACTGTTGACCCGGAGCACTCCGATGTCGGTCAACTCGTAGAAGCCTTCGTTTTCGAGATGTCCCTTTAGCTCGCGCACTTCCTCCTCTATGCGCTTGCAGGCATCGGGATAGCTGATATCATAAGCTTCGACATACGACTGGGTCAGCAACGAGTCATTGATGGTGAGCTTTGGATTGAAGCCCACCGTACGTTTCGGCGGCAGGAAGGTGCCGTCGGCCTGATCGTATACAGCACTGACATAGTGTGCCATAAATCCACCAAAGCCGGGGACTATGACACAATCATTGTCCAAAAGCAATATTTCTATATGTCTACTTAATTTTACCACGTTTGCAAAATTAAGAAAAAAGGGCATAATCACCAAAAAATAGCTAACTAAAAATCAGCACCAACATTTTTTTTAGACAACAGTGCAAATTATTCAAATGAATTTGTTATCTTTGTGGCAAAATATTACGAAAGACAATATGGAATACGAAGAAACAGATATTAAGGGGGTATGGGTGTTAACCCCAAAAGTATTTAACGATAACCGCGGATATTTCTTCGAGGCATGGAAAAAGAGTGACTTTGAGGCTCATGTGGGCAAGGTTGACTTCATTCAGGATAATGAGTCGAAATCGTCTTACGGTGTCCTGCGTGGACTGCATTACCAGAAAGGCACATACTCTCAAGCCAAACTTGTCAGAGTCATCAAAGGCAAAGTGCTCGATGTGGCCGTAGATCTTCGTAAGTCCTCACCTACTTTCGGCAAGCATGTGATGGTCGAGCTCTCTGAGGACAACAAGCGCCAGCTCTTTATTCCCCGTGGCTTTGCCCATGGTTTTCTGGTGCTGAGCCCGGAAGCCATCTTCACTTATAAAGTCGACAACATCTACGCTCCTGCCCACGAGGCAAGCATCCGTTGGAACGATCCGCAGATCGGCATCAACTGGCCTATAGACCAGAAAGATGTCGTCACCAGCCCTAAGGACTTGGAAGGCAAAGACTTCAAAGACGCTGACTTCTTTGAATAATTTACCTTTAAGCACAGACTTAGCTTAAACGTATAGAAATGAATATAGCAATTGTAGGTACCGGATACGTCGGACTCGTCAGCGGCACGTGCTTTGCGGACACAGGCGCCATCGTCACCTGTGTCGACACCAATGCTGACAAGATCCAACGTCTCCAGAACAACGATATTCCTATCTACGAGCCCGGTCTCGTGGAGTTGGTTCAGAAGAATGTCAAGGCCGGCCGACTGAAGTTTACGACCGACCTCGCTTCTATCGTCAACGACCAGGAGATCATCTTCACGGCTGTCGGCACGCCACCCGACGAGGACGGCTCGGCCGACCTGACCTATGTGTTGCAGGTTGCCAAGACCATTGGACAGAGCCTCAACAAATATGTAGTCGTGGTCACCAAGAGCACAGTGCCCGTCGGTACGGCTAAGAAAGTCAAATCCACTATCCAGGAAGAACTGGACAAGCGGGGCGCAAAGGTGGACTTCGATGTAGCCAGCAACCCGGAGTTTCTCAAAGAGGGCAACGCCATCAAGGACTTCATGAGCCCTGACCGCGTGGTCATCGGCGTGGAGTCGGAACGTGCCAAAGAGATTCTCACCCGACTCTACAAGCCTTTTCTGATCAACAACTTCCGGGTGATCTTCATGGACATCCCCAGCGCCGAGATGACCAAATACGCCGCCAACTCGATGCTCGCCACCCGCATCTCGTTTATGAACGACATGGCCAACCTCTGTGAGTTGGTTCATGCCGACATCAATATGGTCAGACAGGGCATCGGCAGCGACACCCGTATCGGCCGCAAATTTCTCTACGCCGGTTGCGGCTATGGCGGTTCGTGCTTTCCTAAAGATGTAAAGGCACTCATCAAGACCGCCGACGACAACGGCTACTCGATGGAAGTGCTCAAGGCTGTGGAGCATGTCAACGAGCGTCAAAAGACAGTGCTCTTCAAAAAACTCCAGAAGGCTTATGGCACGGAGAACCTCAAAGGCAAGACCATTGCCCTTTGGGGACTGGCCTTCAAGCCGGAAACCGACGACATGCGTGAGTCTACAGCACTGGTCATCATCAGACTGCTGAAGGATACCGGTTGCACGATCCGTGCTTACGACCCCGTAGCGATGAATGAATGCAAACGCCGTGTCGGCGATGCTGTCGTCTATTGTCACGACATGTACGACGCCATCGACCAGGCCGACGCACTGCTTCTGCTCACCGAGTGGAAGGAGTTCCGTCTGCCCAACTGGAATGTCATCGCACACGCCATGCGACGGCCACTGGTCATCGACGGCCGAAACATCTTCGATGCCAAAGAGCTCAGGGAGGCCGGAATCGATTATCACTGTATTGGACAATAGTCCATCAACATTTGTCAACAAGGTATCGTGATACACCTATATATAAATAGTAGTCTATGAAAAAGCATTTCTTTCTGCTGATATGTTTGCTCACAGCTTTAGCGATGAGTATGGGCGGATGCCGTAACCGGGCTAAACAAGTTTCAGCTCCGCAAGAAGACCTCGCGGCCAAGAAGATGCTACAAGGTATATGGGTGAACGAAGATGAGGAGAGCGTCGCCTTCGAAGCCCAAGGCGACTCGATCTTCTATCCCGACACGACCAGCCAGCCCGTGAGGTTCCAGATATTTGGCGACACGCTCGTTCTGCATGGCGCTGAGGACGTCAAATACCCCATCATCAAGCAGACTGCCCACCTCTTTATCTTCAAAAACCAAAACGGTGACGAGGTAAAGCTTGAAAAAAGTGATGATCCGGATGACGCCGCACAGTTTACACACCAAAAGCCTAAGGCTGTCAACCAAAACCAGCTCATCAAGCGCGACACCATTGTCAGCTACAACAATGTCGGATACCATTGCTACGTCACGGTCAACCCAACCACTTACAAGGTTGTCAAAGCCTCATACAACGATGAAGGCGTGGAGGTAGACAATGTTTATTACGACAACATCGTCAACCTCAATGTCTATCACGGCGCCACAAAGCTCTTCTCCGGCGACTTCCGCAAGCAGCAATTCAAGCATATCGTACCCGAGGACTTCCTGAGCCAGGCAATCCTCAGCGATCTGATCTTCGATTCGATCGATCAGAATGGCGTTCACTACATTGCAGTCTTGGTCATTCCCGACAGTATGAGCAGCTATGAAGTGCAACTGACCGTCAGTTATACCGGACGCTTGCAAATGCGGCTGAGATAGGCCTCTGTTGCCAGCTCAGAAGCTCAAAAACAAAGAAAATCGATAGTTGGCGTTCTGTTTTTCTTGCATTCTTGCACGATTGTAGCCAAAAAAACGTAAATTTGCAGCAATTATGGAAATAGCGATCGTAAAATACAATGCGGGCAACATGTTTTCAGTGGTAAACGCTCTCAAACGGTTAGGGATCACTCCACGGATCACCGACGAGGCAGAGCAGCTACAAAAGGCTGACCGTGTCCTTTTCCCGGGGCAAGGCAATGCCAAGACTGCCATGGACTATCTGCGCCAACATGGACTGGACAAGATCATCACAGGTCTGCGCCAACCTGTGTTGGGCATCTGTGTGGGACAACAGCTGTTGTGCCGCCACTCCGAAGAGGGTGACACTCCTTGCTTGGGCATCTTCGACGTGGATGTGAAGAAGTTTGTTCCCAACCACCACGACGAGAAGGTGCCCGCAATGGGATGGAATGAGCTCACACATCTGAAATCACCCCTCTTCAAAGGACTGCACGACGGCGACTACACCTATTTCGTCCATAGCTATTACGTACCTGTATGCGAAAACACGATCGCTCAGGCCAACTATATTCTCCCCTACTCCGCAGCAATCCATAAGGATAACTTCTGGGCTACGCAATTCCATCCGGAGAAGAGTGGTCAGGTGGGAGAGACCATTCTGCGTAACTTCTTAGAGATGAAAGATTAATCAGGATTAGCCATGCACAACATAGAACTCATACCAGCCATAGACATCATCGACGGCAAATGCGTGCGTCTCACGCGCGGCGACTACCAGCAGGTGGCTACCTACAACGACGACCCCGTGGATCAGGCCAAGCAGTTTGAGGCGCTTGGCTTCCGTCGCTTGCATGTCGTGGATCTCGATGGTGCCAAATCCAAACATATCGTCAACGTGGACGTACTCTCTGCCATCACCCACTCCACCAACCTCATCGTAGACTTTGGCGGTGGCGTGAAGAGCAACGACGATCTCGACCGTGCCTTTCAGGCGGGAGCCTCGATGGTCACCGCAGGCAGCATCGCCGTCACCAATCCTGAAGAAGTAGGAAAGTGGATCAACCACTTTGGTGCCGACCGCATCATCCTCGGCGCCGACGCTCACGACGGACGCATCAGTATCAACGGCTGGAAAGAAGACTCCTCCGTCAGCCTGACAGATTTCCTGCATGAATGGGTGGAGGCCGGCATCACCAAGGTGCTCTGCACCGACATCTCGCGCGACGGAACATTACAAGGCCCCTCCACAGCACTCTATCGCGACATCATGGCACGCTATCCCCATCTGCAGCTCATCGCCAGCGGTGGTGTGGGCAGCATCGCAGACATCGCCGCACTCGACCAGGCCAAGGTGTCAGCCGTGGTATTCGGTAAAGCATGGTACGAAGGAAAGATTAGTGCCGCAGACATACAACCATACATCAACGTCAAAGAAAGATAAAGATGTTAGCAAAACGTATCATACCCTGCCTTGATGTCAAAGACGGCGAGACCGTCAAAGGCACACACTTCGTCAACCTTAGACAGGCCGGAGATCCCGTGGAACTGGGAAAGGAATATAGCCGGCAAGGTGCTGACGAGCTGGTGTATCTCGACATCACAGCAACATCCGACGGGCGCAAGACCTTCACGGACCTCGTCACGAGAGTAGCACGGGAGATCAATATTCCCTTCACTGTCGGAGGCGGCATCGAGAGCATTGCCGACGTGGAGCGTCTGCTCTATGCCGGTGCCGACAAGATCAGCATCAACTCGGCAGCTATCCGTCATCCCGAACTCATTGACGAGATCGCCAAGCGCTTCGGCTCACAGGTATGCGTCTGCGCCATTGACGCACGCAACGATGCCGACGGCTGGCACTGCTACATCAAAGGAGGACGGGAGCGCACACCGCTCAAGCTCATGGACTGGGCACGCGAGGTCGCTGACCGGGGAGTCGGAGAGATACTCTTCACCAGCATGGATCACGACGGCGTCAAGCAGGGCTTTGCCAATGAGGCGCTGGCACAACTGTCATCAGAAGTGTCGATACCGGTGATCGCCAGCGGCGGTGCAGGCAAGAAAGAGCATTTCCGCGATGCTTTCACGTTGGGTAAAGCCGATGCCGCACTGGCAGCCTCTGTCTTCCATTTCGGCGAGATCACCATCCCCGACCTGAAGCGGTATCTCAGGAGCGAGGGCATCAATGTGAGAATATAAACAGATTTAGACACGCAACATATCATTCGTAAATAGAGGACAACATGGAAATAGACTTTGAGAAAATGGGAGGACTGGTTCCTGCCATCATACAGGATGCTACCACCAAGAACGTGCTCATGTTGGGCTTCATGAATCAGGAAGCCTATCAGAAGACCATGGACACGAAGCTGGTCACGTTTTGGAGTCGTTCACGCAACTGCCTTTGGACCAAGGGCGAGACATCCGGCAACTACCTGCATCTGGTTTCTATCCAAAACGACTGCGACAATGACACGCTGCTGATCAAAGTCAATCCCGACGGTCCTGTCTGCCACAAAGGCACTGACACGTGCTGGGGCGATACCAATGACTGCAATCCCGTGGAATTCCTCAGCGAGTTGCAGGACTTCATCAACAAGCGAAAAGAGGAGATGCCGGAGAACAGCTACACAACGAGTCTTTTCCGCAAAGGCATCAACAAGATTGCCCAAAAGGTCGGTGAGGAAGCTGTTGAGACGGTAATAGAGGCTGTCGGCGGCACAGATGAGCAACTGGTCTATGAGGGCGCTGACCTTCTCTACCATCTCATCGTGTTGCTGAGTGCCAAAGGCCTGCGCATCGAGACGCTCGCCAACGAGCTCGCCAAGCGCCATAACCCTAACTGGGACAAGGCCCGTCGCATCAAGAAGTCACACGAGTAGAAAGCGCATCGCTACTGTTCTGCTCAGACATGTCTCTTTGAATAATATATCAGTTGATCATGCTTATCGATTATCATAAAGTAAATATTTACCAACAAGACAAACTCATCCTCCACGACGTGGACTTCCATGCCGAGGAAGGAGAATTTATCTATTTGATAGGAAAAGTGGGATCCGGCAAGAGCTCACTGCTCAAGACTTTCTATTGTGAGCTTGACCTTCCACAGAAAGAAACAGACACGGCACAAGTCTTAGGACGAGACCTGAAGACACTCCGACGCAAAGAGGTGCCTGCCCTCCGCAAGGAGATGGGTATCATCTTTCAGGATTTCCAGTTGCTCCATGACCAGACCGTTTACCGCAACCTGCGTTTCGTGCTCAAGGCCACGGGCTGGAAAGACAAGAAGAAGATAGACCAGCGCATCGACGAGGTGCTTGAGGCTGTGGGCATGGCTGACCGAAAAGAGAGCATGCCCCACGAACTGTCTGGCGGTGAGCAGCAGCGCATCTCCATCGCACGCGCCCTGCTCAACCACCCCAAGATCATCATTGCCGACGAGCCTACCGGCAACCTCGACCCGGAGACGGCTTGCAACATCGTGAAGTTGCTCAAGGACATCACCACCACGGGTACGGCTGTCGTCATGTCGACCCATAACATTCCGTTGCTCGACCGTTTCCCGGGTATCGTGTACCGATGCAAGGAAGGACAGCTCAGCGATGTCACCAAAGAATACTCCAACCTCGACCTCACCGAAGACGAGGCAACGATGTAGCCGGCACCCACTCCTATTATTATATATAACACGTCAATCCATAAAGACTAAGCAATATGAAGGTTTTAAAATTTGGAGGTACTTCCGTTGGATCACCAGATCGAATGAAACATGTAGCAAGTCTCGTCACCGCTTCAGGCGAGCCCACCTTTGTCGTCCTCTCAGCCATGAGCGGCACCACCAACTCTCTCGTAGAGATCAGCAACTATCTCTACAAGAAGAATCCCGATGGTGCCAACGAGGTAATCAACTGCCTTGAGAAGAAATACATGAAGCATGTAGACGAACTTTACGATACAGACACCTTCAAAAAGAAAACCACAGAATTTCTCACGGGAGAATTTAACTATCTGCGCTCCTTCACCAAAGACCTCTTCACCAGTTTCGAGGAAAAGGCTGTCGTAGCTCAGGGCGAGGTGATGTCGACCAACATGGTTGTCAACTATCTCCAGGAGCAAGGCGTCGATGCCGTGCTGCTCAATGCCCTTGACTTCATGCGCACGGACAAAAACAGCGAGCCCGATACCCCATATATTAAGGAGAAGCTCCACGAGGTGATGGAGAAGAACCAAGGTCATCAGATCTATATCACTCAGGGCTTTGTCTGCCGTAACGCCTATGGCGAGGTTGACAACCTGCAGCGCGGTGGCTCTGACTATACGGCTTCCCTCATCGGCTCGGTGCTTCCCGCTGACGAGATTCAGATTTGGACCGACATCGACGGCATGCACAACAACGACCCGCGTGTGGTGGATCACACCGAGGCTATCCATCAGCTCAACTTCGAAGAGGCTGCTGAGCTTGCCTACTTCGGCGCTAAGATTCTGCATCCTACCTGTGTGCAGCCTGCCAAGTATGCCGGCATCCCTGTAAGACTGAAGAACACACTTGACCCGGACGCAGAAGGTACCATCATCGACAACGTTCTCGTCAGAGGCAAGATCAAAGCCGTCGCCGCCAAGGACAATATCATCGCCATCAAGATCAAGTCGTCCCGCATGTTGCTGGCTACGGGCTTCCTGCGCAAGGTCTTTGAAATCTTCGAGAGCTACCAGACACCTATCGACATGATCGCCACCTCTGAGGTCGGCGTGTCCATGAGTATCGACAACGACGCACATCTGAACGAAATCGTTGACGAACTGAAGAAATATGGTACCGTCACCGTTGACACCGACATGTGCATCATCTGTGTCGTGGGTGATCTTGACTGGAGCAACCTCGGCTTCGAGACGTTGGCAACAGAAGCCATGAAGAACATTCCTGTGAGAATGATCAGCTATGGCGGCAGCAACTACAACATCTCGTTCCTCATCCGCGAGGCCGACAAGAAGAGAGCGCTGCAAAGCCTCAGCGACACGCTGTTCAACAATAAATAACACACATCGTCAACAGACAACATGAGGGATCCCTCGCGGATCCCTCTCAGTGAAAGACAAGAATATGGAAAGAGAGCTGACCAAAGGTCGTTTCCCCATTGAGAAGTTCAGTGAGGTGACGACTCCTTTTTATTATTACGACACAACCCTCCTGCGCAATACGCTGCGTACGATCAACGACGAGTGTAAGTCGTATGACAACTTCAACGTACACTATGCAGTGAAGGCCAATGCCAATCCTAAGGTGCTCAGCATCATCAGTCAGGCTGGCTTAGGTGCTGACTGCGTCAGCGGCGGTGAGATCCGTGCAAGTTTGAGAGCTGGTTTCCCCGCCAATAAGATTGTCTTTGCCGGCGTAGGCAAGAGCGATTGGGAAATCAACCTGGCGTTGGATGCAGGTATCTTCTGTTTCAACGTGGAAAGCGTCCCGGAATTAGAGGTTATCAACAAGTTGGCTGCAGCCAAGAACACCGTAGCCCGCGTCTGCCTGCGCATCAACCCAAACGTAGGGGCACACACACACGCCAACATCACGACGGGACTGGCTGAAAACAAGTTCGGTATTGCCATGGAAGACATGCTCCCGACCATTGAACGTATCAAGGAGATGGAGCATATCGAGTTCCTCGGTCTCCACTTCCACATCGGCAGTCAGATTCTCGACATGGGTGACTTTGAGGCACTCTGCAATCGTATTAATGAACTCCAGGAACTCTTGGAGAAGCATCAGATCAAAGTCTCAAATATTAATGTAGGCGGCGGACTGGGCGTCAGCTACGACCACCCCAACCGTCAGCCCATTCCCAACTTCCACGACTATTTCAAAACCTACGCCACGCACCTGCGTCTGCGGCCGGGACAGAATCTTCATTTCGAACTTGGGCGTGCTGTGGTGGCTCAGATGGGAAGCCTCATCACCAAAGTGCTCTACGTCAAGCAGGGCACCTACAAGCAGTTTGTCATCGTAGATGCCGGTATGACGGATCTCATCCGCCCGGCACTCTATCAGGCATACCACAAAATAGAGAACCTGTCAAGTGATGAGCCAACCGCTACATACGATGTTGTAGGCCCTATCTGCGAATCAAGTGATGTCTTTGCGAAGGCTGTCGACCTCAACACCACACATCGTGGAGATTTCATCGCACTTCGCTCTGCAGGTGCCTACGGTGAGATCATGGCCAGCCAATACAACTGCCGTCCTTTGCCAAAAGGCTACATTACTGAAGACTTTATATAAGAAATGAACATTGCTTTATTTTTTGATACAACAACGATCATCTGCGGAGCAGCCGTCATCATATTGGCTGTTCTGTCATCTCTCATGAATCCTTTCTTCCGTTTCCTGCCCTCATACGATGAAGAGGAGGAACCGGAAGAGGATAGCGACAACACAAACTCAGAGCAAAACACTGTCTCTGAAGGCAATGAAGTCCTTAAGGCGTCAGATGCTGAAGACGAAGCTCCCCTTGAGATTAAAGACAATCAGGAAGAGGAAAACACAAATGCCAATGATCAGGAGGCATCTTCTCTTCCTAAACTGACAGTAATTCTCACGCCTCACGAAGAAGCAGAGAAACTGGAGCAACATCTACCTGAGATTCTTCATCAGGATTATCCTGCTGGATATCAAGTGATCGTGGTCACCGAATATGGCGCACACGACACGCTGGATGTCTTGAAACGTTTCAAGCACAGCATGGAAACAGAACCTGATGCCTATCCTAACGTGTCGCTCTATGTCACCTATATCCCCAACTCATCACGTTACATGAGCCGGAAACGTTTGGCCATGACCTTAGGTGTGAAGGCTGCTCAGACACAGTGGGTGGTGTTCATAGAGTCTGATTCTACACCGTCAAGTCATCAATGGCTGCAACACATCGGTAAGGCTTGCACGATACCCGATACGAAAATGGTCATCGGCTATGGTCACTTTGAGCCGGAGACACCGGCTACATGGCGCTTTGACCGTCTGCACGCCGCCTGCTATCTTCTGCGGGAAGATGTCAAAGGCACTGCTTACCGCACGTTGAGCCATACGGTTGCAATACAGAAGGATGAATTCATGCAGAACGACGGCTTCGAAGGATCATTGAGCTTGGTCAGAGGAGAATACGAGTGCTTGGTCAACAAATACGCAGAAAAGGGTATGACGCAAGTCGTCACTCATCCGAAAGCTATTATGACCGATGACAATCCCACCAAACGTGCCTGGCGCAGCCGCCGCCTTTTCTATGTGGCTACACGCCGCCATCTAAACCGCAGTGTAGCCCATCGTATGCTGTTTCTCACCGATCAGGTCCTGCTACATCTGAATGTCTGGGCGATCTTGGGCGTTGCCCTATGGGGCGCTCTGACTCAGAAGTGGGTGATGTTGGGTGCTGCCGTTCTGGCCTTCATCCTCACCGTCATCCTTCGCCTTTGCGGAGCTCACCGAGCCTTCAGCCGTTTACGTGAGCCCCTCTCTCTGTGGGCCGTGCTACCACTGGAGTTGACTGTGGTCTGGAGACGGTTAGGCACTGCCGTGCGCTATCTGTTTGCAAGCCCTTACGACTTCACAACACATAAACAATAAGTTTTGGATATTCATCTATGGATAAGCAGCATCTCCTCATCTTTCTTCCTTCCGGATCAGCAAACTATGCTTTGGGACAGGCCTATGTCTCAAAGCTGCAAGCTATGTTGACCCAAGACTATGAGGTAACCTGCCTCCATTCACTCGCCCGCTCTACCCTATCCGCTCTGGGAGACTACGACGTCATCCACGTCTTCACTCTTTGGCACCGCTCTGTCCTCCACCTCCTGCACAAGGCTTACAGTCTGCACATCCCTGTGGTCATCACGCCATTGGGCGACCTGCAGCCATGGGTCTACGCCCAGCATCAGCATTCCTACGAATGGCTGAAATGGAAAAGGGTTATCACCAAGGCCAGTGCCGTGCAAGTGTGTGGTAAGCTGGAGGAGCACTCCTTCCAACAGCTTCATCTCAATGACCGCACGGTATTGATCAAAAACCCCATTCTCACCAGTCTTGTGACTTTTGAATCTGTGGCACAGGCTACCGGAAAACTCTACCGCAAAGTTATCGACTCCAATGTGCGTTTCTCGATCACGGAGGAAATCTATGCGTTGCTTTGCGGTACCATACAATTGGGTGTCGACGACTTTATGCTCCGCGATCACGAGCAATGCAGAAAACTAAGTCAGCATTGGCCACAACTCACCAACGAGCAATGGCGTAAGATACTGATCTACGCTACCGATGAGCATGTCGACGACTATCTCAGCCAGGGACTGGAAAGACTCAGTATCAGCAAGCCGGAACTCAACGTGCATGACATCGACAAATATCCTCTTCCCTGGAAATACGCTGAGGGAGATCTGCCGTCCGACACGCTGATCCCCCACTCCATCCTCGTCCGTAGCAAACTCAGCGAGAACATTGACAAGAACGAAGTGGGAGAACGCAAGTTGGTCATTGAAATGATCAACCTGCATCATGAGACAGAAAATGGTCATGTGCCTCTAAGACATTTAGTCAACGTCTATACAACGCTCCGCTTCACGTCAATGGACGAGGATCGGGTGGTAGACATATTGAAAGCGATGGGGCTCGCCGACTTTGCACAAAAAATAATGAAGAAATTGCAAAAGACACTCCGGCTCCCAGACGGCTACGTTATCAACATGAAGCATTAACAACCTATACATTCTATACAACTTTCATTTTAACTCCAATCATTCAATATGAACGACAACAAGAAACTCGACGTACGATACCTACAACTGCTGGCACAGTCCTTTCCATCTGTGGCCGATGCCAGCACAGAGATCATCAACCTCCAAGCTATCCTTAACTTGCCAAAAGGTACTGAGCATTTCCTGGCAGACTTGCACGGAGAATACGAGGCTTTTCAACATGTATTGAAGAATGCCTCCGGTAATATCAAGCGTAAAGTAGGAGAACTCTTCGGTACGACACTGCGCGAAACCGAGAAGCGGGAACTCTGCACGCTCATCTATTATCCAGAGCAGAAACTGGAGCTTGTCAAGGCCTCGGAAAAAGACCTCGATGACTGGTATCATATCACGATCCACCATCTCGTAGCCGTCTGCCGCGACGTCTCCAGCAAATACACTCGCAGTAAGGTACGCAAGTCACTGCCCAAGGACTTCTCCTATATCATTCAAGAATTGCTCCATGAGCGTACGGAGGATTCTGACAAGACTGCTTACGTCAACGTCATCATCGACACGATCATCAATACAGGACGGGCCGATGCCTTCATCATCGCTATTGCAAATGTCATCCAGCGCCTCGCCATCGACCAGCTTCATATTCTCGGTGACATCTATGACCGTGGTCCCGGTGCGCACAAGATCATGGACATGCTCCAGAACTATCACCACTGGGATATCACGTGGGGCAACCACGACATGCTGTGGATGGGAGCTGCCGCCGGCAACGATGCATGCATCTGTAGCGTCATCCGTATCTCACTGCGCTACGCCAATCTCACTACACTTGAGGAAGGATATGGAATTAATATGGTACCATTGGCTACCTTTGCCATGGATGCTTACGCCGATGATCCCTGTACGGAGTTCCGGCCTATTCTCTCGGGTGAGGCAGAAAACCTCAATGAGAAGTCTATACGACTTACGGCTCAGATGCATAAGGCAATCGCTGTGATGCAGTTCAAACTGGAAGCACAACTCTATGAGAAGCATCCGGAATGGAAGATGCAAGACCGCGAGTTGTTCAACTTCATCGATTATGATCATGGCACGATCATGCTTGAGGGTAAAGTCTACCCATTGCTCAGTTGTCATTTCCCTACCATCGACCCGGCTAATCCCTGCGTCCTTACTGACGAGGAGCATCAACTGCTGCAAAAACTCCACCATAACTTCCTGGTCAGCGAAAAGCTTCACAAACATATCGACATGATGCTCGGCCACGGATGTATGTATCAGGTGTGCAACAACAACTTGCTTTATCATGCGTCTGTACCTCTCGAAGAAGATGGAAGTCTGAAAAAGGTGGAAGTCTATCCAGGGCAACCCGTGGCAGGCATGGAACTGATGGAGACCGTCGGACATTTGGTACGCTCAGCCTTCCAAAGCGACACCAACCCAGTGGAGCGCGACTATGCTATTGATTACTTCTTCTATCTTTGGTGTGGTCCGGACAGCCCACTTTTCGACAAGTCAAAGATGGCTACTTTCGAGCGCTATTTCATAGAAGACAAGGAGACCCATGCCGAACATAAGGGCAACTACTTCAAGCTGCGCGACGATGAGAAGATTTGCGAGCAGATCATGGATGCCTTCGGTGTCACTGGCCCTAACCGGCATATTATCAACGGTCATGTGCCCGTGAAGGTCGGTGCCGGCGAGAATCCTATCAAGGCGGGAGGTAAGCTGATGGTCATCGACGGTGGCTTTGCACAAGCCTATCACAAGCAGACCGGCATTGCCGGTTACACACTTGTCTATCATAGCCGTGGCTTCCAACTCGTGCAGCACGAGCCCTTCACAAGCACCGAGGATGCTATCCTGCGAGGTACCGACATCAAGTCCACAACACAGATCGTTGAGATGTCCGCCCACCGTATGCTGGTAGCCGACACTGACAAAGGCGTGGAACTGCGCAAACAGATCGATGATCTCATGGAGCTACTCTATGCTTATCGTCATGGCATCATCGCACCACAACTGTAGTCACTGAGCCGCACAAGACAATATCTGGCTCCCATATTTCAGGCTCCAGCCCTGTCTTGCAGCCACTCTGTCTTATATTATTCCATCTTGCAGTTCTTTTCGTTACGATGTATTGTGATGCCACCTGTTACACATCTTCCACGGCGGGCCGCCCCCAACAGTGTCACCATATGTGTTACGCTCAGTCTTTGGCATTGAAGCACCCAATTTAAAGGACACTGATATCAGTTAGCTACAGATAAAGTTCAGAAAGTGACAAAAACAGGAGATAAAAAAAGCTTCCAAGACTTTATAACAAAAACTTCCGGCGCTATGCTTTACGGCATAGCGCCGGAAGTTTTTTGTTGTTGATGTTATTTCCTCTTCTTTAGCTTCTTGAGCTTTTCCGCGATGTGCGGGTATTCCGGATAGAGTTTGAGTGCCTTCTCGTAGTTGCGGATGGCGGCCTCGGTGATGCCCTCGTGTTCGCACTCCTTGCCCATGATGACATATTCGGCGGCGAGGTGCTTGAGGAATTCCTTGGTTTTCTTTTCTTTCTCCTTCAGCGCCTCGATCTGTCTCTGCTGCCGGTTGATGATGTCGAGCTTGCGGCGGATATATCTTTTCGCTATCGGCTTCTCGATGTCGTAGCGGCTGTGGATGGCGATGAAGAAATGATCCAGCGCGGCCTGCATGTCGCCCTTGTCAAAGGCGCAGACGGCATCGAAGTATTCCTTGTCGGCCTTGGACTGCTGCAAGGCTTTGCTGATGATCTGCGTGTTGTTGTAGTTGCTCTTGGCATAGTCCACGACATCCTGCCGGACAAAGATCTCGCTGCGCTGGATAGGATCCTTCAATGTGATGCCCTCCAGGGAGCGGCAGCGCGAGAGAGCCACATAGGTCTGACCGCCGGCGAAGACGCCACCGGTGAAGTCGATGCGCACGTGGTTGAAGGTAAGGCCCTGGCTCTTGTGAACGGTGATTGCCCAAGCCAAGCGCAAGGGAAACTGGGTATAGGTTCCCAACTCTTTTTCTTCGATCTTCTTCTCCTGCTCGTTGTAGGAGTATTGCATGTTGCTCCAGATCTCACGCTCCACATCCACCTCTTTGCCGTCCTCGGTTCTGACGAGGATATGCTCTTGCTCGTCCTCGTCAAAGGCGATAATCGTGCCCAGGGTGCCGTTGACCCATCGGTGCTCTCTGTCGTTCTTAACAAACAGCACCTGTGCGCCGAGCTTGAGATGGAGCTCCTGTGGGGTGGGGAGGCTGCCCAGCGGGAAGTCACCCTCTATCATGCCAATGAAGACGGCAGGATTGCCGGGGAGCTGCGCCAGCTTCTTTTCATTGATAAAGTCTACCGTGTCGCGGCGTGTGGAGAGCGTGATGGAGAGCTCGTTGCGTTGGATTCCTCCTCCTTTCTTATCGTTGCCGGATGATACCGGTGCTGTCGCAGGCTGTTGAGAGTCCCCGGCTTCCGAGGGCGTTTCGGGAGAGGGAAGATCAGCGTGCGTGCCGGTGCCCTCCACTTGGCGGTTGAGATGCATCAGATCCGTGTCCGTCACTTGTGCGGATCGGATGTGGTCGAGGATATGGAGGAAGGTAGGGTCGCTTTGGCGATAGACCCGTCGCAGCTCTATCGAGACCAATTGCATTTGCTGGAAGACACGTGCCTCGAAGAAAAAGGCAGAGTGGTAGAAGGGACTGAGCAGCTGGCGGTCTTCCTCCTTGACGACCGGCTCCAACTGGTAGACATCGCCGACGAGCAGCAGCTGCTTGCCTCCGAAAGGCTCGCGCATGCGGTGGCAATAGACGCGGAGCACCTTGTCGATGAAGTCGATGATGTCGGCCCGAACCATGCTTACCTCGTCAATGATGATCAGTTCAAGGCTTTTGATGATCTTGATCTTCTCGGCATTGTACTTCAGGGTATCGCGCAGATGTCTGACGGTGTAGCGGATGTCGTTGGGAACGAGCGGGTGGAAGGGAATCTTGAAGAAACTGTGTAGCGTGGAGCCACCGGCGTTGATGGCGGCAATGCCCGTTGGGGCGAGGATGATGTGTTTCTTCTTGGTGTGGGCCGCTACGTATCGGAGAAAAGTAGATTTACCCGTCCCCGCCTTTCCGGTGAGGAAAAGCGAGCGATGGGTAAACTGTATGATTTGGAGAGCCTGTTGCATTTCCGGGTTCTCCAAATCGATAAGATCGTCGTGATGATCGTTCATGAAATCATGGGGTCTTTAACTTTACAAATTGTTGAAGTTGACCTCTTCGGTTGTCTTTTTGTGTTTCTTGGTGTTCTTGTTGTCGTCGGTCTTGCTGCCCGTCTTGCTGCCTGTCGTAGCAGAAGAGGAACTTGTGGAAGACGGAGTCTGTCCTTGTGGCTCCTCGACCGGGTTGCCGTCCTCGTCGAGGATCACCTCCTCATTGCTGACGTAGTGCGCGCTGTCGTGGCGGACGGTGTCGTGCTTGACAGGAGCAATGTAGGTCACGCAGTTGTACATGCTCGACGTGATGCTCTCGTCATCGGGCTTGGCGAAGTGACCATGGTACTTCTTATAGGCGGGGTCGCTGAAGACCGACTTGATGAAGTAGCCACAGATAGGCAGCGCGGAGCGTGAGCCTTGTCCCAGGCGACCGCTCTTGAAGTGGATGCTGCGGTATTCGCCGCCTACCCATGCACCGACGCAAAGCTTGGGGCTCACGGCCATGAACCATGCATCGGCGTGGCTGTTGGACGTTCCGGTCTTGCCGCCGAAGTCGGTGTCGCGGAAGAAAGACCCAGCGTAGTCGGCGGAGGAGAGCGAGGTGGAGGTGCCGCCCGGATCATGCGTACCGGCCATGAGCATTTGCTGCATGAGGTATGCGCTCTTCACGGGGATGACCTGTGTGGCCTGGCTGTTGTCGGTATAGACTTCGTTGCCGTCTTTGTCTACGATGCGTGTGACCATGACGGGATCGTGGTGCCGGCCGTTGTCAGCAACCACACAGTAAGCGTTGAGCAGTTCGGGCAGCTTCACGTCGCTGGAACCCAAGGCCAGCGAGGGCTCATCGTCGAGCGGGCTCTTGATGCCCATAGCCTGTGCGGTCTCGATGATGCGCTTGATGCCGACCTCCTGACCGACACGTACGGCTACGGAGTTGATGCTTCGGGCGAAGGCACTGCGCAGGGTCAGCGAGTCACCAGAGAATGTGCCGCTGGCATTGGTAGGCGTCCATGTGGTCATCTCATGCTTCTTCTTGTCATAAACCTGCATGGAGATATACTCGTCGCGGCGTTTGTCGCATGGAGTGAGTCCTTGGTTCATGGCTTCGGTATAGACAAAGAGCTTGAAGGTGGAACCCGGCTGGTGGGTAGCCTCGGCCTTGTCGAACTTCCACGTCTTGAAGTCGACGTCGCCCACATAGGCGCGCACGGCACCGGTCTCCGGCTCCATGGCCACCATGGCGCAGTGCATGAAATGCACCATATAGCGGATGGAGTCGAGCGAGGACATCTCCTTCTCTACCGTGCCCTTGTCATAGTCAAAGAGCTTGACCATGTGGGGCTTGTTCATGTAGTAGGAGACAGAGTCGGGATTGTTGGCGTATTTAGCCAAGAGCTGCTTGTACTGCGGCAGTCGCTGAGCGATGTCCTCAATGAAATGCGGCACCTCGTTGCCGTTCTCGTCATACCAGCAGACACCCTTCTTGTCGCCTCCCCATTCGCTGTCGAAGTTGCGCTGGACAATTTTCATCTGCTTGAGGACAGCTTCCTCGGCGTATTTCTGCATCTTGGGATCCAGCGTGGTGTAGATTTTCAGACCGCTGCTGTAGAGGTCGTAACCATTTTCCTTGCACCAGTCCTGGAGCTCGTTGGCGATGGCCTCGCGGAAGTACATGGCCTGTCCGTCGTAGTTCTCCTCAACTTTGAAGTGGAGTTGGATAGGGATCTGCTGTAAGGAATCACATTCCTCACGGGTGAGGTCTCTGTGGGTATAGAGGTTGTGGAGCACGGTGTTGCGGCGTGCCAGACTGTTCTTTGGATTGGTACGCGGGTTGTACATCGTGGTGGCCTTGAGCATACCGACCAACAGAGCGCACTGCTCGGTGGTCAGGTCTTTCGGTGTCGTGTCGAAATAGGTCTTGGCTGCCGTCTTGATACCGTAGGCGTTGGAACCGAAGTCTACGGTGTTGGCGTACATCGTCAGAATCTCTTTCTTGTTGTATACTGTTTCCAGTTTAGTGGCGATAATCCATTCCTTGCTCTTGACAATCAGAATCTTCAGTCCGGGAATCTTGCCCAACAGACCGGTGGAATACTGAGAGCGCACGCGGAACATGTTCTTGGCCAACTGCTGCGATATAGTCGAAGCACCGCGGCCGTCGTGGCGGAGCACAGCGTCCTTCATGGCACTGAAGATGCCTATCGGGTCGACGGCCATGCCGCGTGGGCGCTTGTAGTAGCGCTCGTCCTCGGTGTCGATGAGTGCTTTGAAGAAATAAGGGTTGACCTCTTCGTATTTCACGGGAGAGCGGTTCTCATTGAAGTACTTGCCAATGAGCGTGCCGTCGGCGGCATAGATCTCAGAGGCCTGGCTGGTCTGAGGATCCATGATGCCGGAGAAATAACCTGGGCTCTTGCCAAACAGCCAAAGGAAGTTGATGTCTACGGCACCTAAATAAAGCAGGAAGGCCACGATACAGGACACAAAGGCGATAAGTGTTTTGGTATACCACTTTCGTCCTTTGTAGAGCGATTTGTACCAAGGCCAGAAGTTGCGTGCCTTTCTCCAGCACCAACTCATGAAAGATCTTAATTTTCTCATTTTCTTTCTGTTATCGCGTGACTACAGAGTGCAACACCTTGTCGTTGACGGCATGAACGCGCATCTCTGTGTGTGATTATATGGGGTGGCTCTGTTGTTTACAAAAGTAATAAAATAATAGTTGATTATGACACGGAATCTATATATTTTAAGATATCTTCAATATTGTCGGGAGAGAACCATTGGATAGCATCATCTTTCTTGAACCATGTGAGTTGCTTGCGCATATACTGTCGAGTGTTGGACTGTATCTGTCGGATGGCTTCTTCTTTGGGGATGCGGCCGTCGAAGTAGGCAAACAACTCCTTATAGCCCACGGTGTTGAGCGAGTTGAGATGCCGAAGGGGAAACACTGTTCTGGCTTCCTGCTCAAGGCCTTTGTCGATCATCTTCAGTACTCGGGCGTTGATGCGCTCGTAGAGTTCCTCACGCGGGCGGTTGAGCCCTATCTTGACGATGTTGAAAGGCCGTTGCTTCTTCTGATGGGTGCGGAATGAGGTGTAGGTCTTGCCGGTGGCAAGGCAGATCTCTAAAGCGTGGACGACGCGGCGGGGATTGTTGCGGTCGACGATAGCCCAGTGTACGGGGTCGAGTTGACGGAGCTGTTCGACAAGGGCGGGAAGACCTTCGTCGGCCAACCGGCGCTTGAGGTTCTCGCGGATATCTTCGGGTACTGTTGGGATGTCGTCAATGCCATTGCAAACGGCATCGATATACATCATGCTGCCACCGGAGAGCAAAAGCCTGTCGTGCGCATGGCCGTCTTCCTCACCACTGAACAAGCGGGTGATCAGCTTCATGGCATCCTGTTCGTACATCGAGGCACTGTAGTAGTCCTGAAGGCTGTGGTTGCCCACGAAATAATGGCGGACGCTCTGCTGCTGCTCTGCTGTGGGGGCGGCGGTGCCGATAGGAATCTCTTTGAAGATCTGCCGTGAGTCGGCATTGATGATGGGGGAATGGAGATATCGGGCTATGGAAAGGCATAGCTCAGTCTTGCCAACACCTGTTGGGCCAAGGACGACGAAGAGTGTTTTCATAAAAAGGAAAATGAGTTAGGGGCATTGTTGCTCCTAACTCTTAGAGAATGACAATAGTTTCTTGACTTCATCGTTGTATGTGTTCATCTCTTCGGGCGGGGGATCATCATCTGATGATGCCACGCTTGGAAGACTCGACAAAGTCGCAGATATATTGGATTTCGGGTGTCATCTGCAGTTCGCTCTTGATCTTCTTGATGCCGTCTTTGAGGATGCCCTCGGAATAGAGCAGACGATAGGCGTTGTGGATGAGCTCAATCAGATCATTGCTGAAGCCATGACGGCGGAGTCCCACGAGGTTGATGCCGCAGTAGCGGGTAGGCTCCTTGCCGGCTATAATATAAGGAGGAATATCCTGGCTGAAACGGCAACCGCCTTGAATCATCACGTAGCCGCCGATGTGGCAGAACTGATGACAGAGGATCTCGGCACTGATCACAGCGAAGTCGTCACATGTGACCTCACCGGCAAACTTGGTGGAATTGCCGATGATCAGTCCGTTGCCGAAGAAGCAGTCATGGGCGATGTGCATATTTTCCATCAGCAGGTTGTTGTTGCCCACGCGTGTAGTGCCTTTTGAGGCTGTGCCACGGGAGATGGTCACGTTTTCGCGAATGCTGTTGTTATCGCCGATCTCGCAGATGGTCTCCTCGCCCTTGAACTTGAGATCTTGTGGCTTGGTGGATATGCTGGCACCTGGGAAAAACTCGTTGTTATTGCCGATGCGGGCACCGTAGTTGATCGTGACGCTGTTTTGCATCACGTTGTTGTCACCCAGTACTGTATTTTTGTCGATGTAGCAGAAGGGGCCGATGACGTTGTTGTCGCCTAACTTGGCCTCGGGATGCACAAATGCTAAAGGACTAATCTGATTCATTTTGTGTAAATGTGGTCTTGAGATTAATATAGGGGCTTATTTGTTCTTGACGATCTGAGCCGTGAAGGTCGCTTCGGATACGACATGATCACCGACGAACATATATCCTTTCATGGAACTGATGCCATGGCGCACCGGACCGAGCAGCTCTACGCGGAAGAGCAGCGTGTCGCCCGGCACAACCTTATGACGGAACTTCACGTCATCGATCTTGAGGAAATAGGTCGACCACTTCTCGGGTTCGTCGAGCTGGCTGAGCACGAGCAGTCCACCGCACTGTGCCATGGCCTCGATCTGCAGCACGCCGGGCATGACGGGCTCATCGGGGAAGTGACCTTGGAAGAAAGGTTCATTGGCAGTGACGTTTTTCACGCCGACGATGCTTGTTGCTCCCATGGCTACAATCTTATCGACGAGTTGCATGGGATAACGGTGGGGGAGTAGCTGACGGATATGAATGTTGTCGATCAGCGGTTCCTCATTGGGATCGTAGATAGGAGCCTGCACCTCATGCTTTCTGATTTCCTTGCGCATCAGACGTGCGAACTTGTTGTTGATGGTGTGGCCGGGGCGTGTGGCGATGATGCGTCCCTTGATGGGCTTGCCGATCAAGGCCATGTCACCAATGATATCAAGGAGTTTATGGCGCGTGCATTCGTTGTTCCACATGAGTGGCTTGTGCTGGATATAACCGATCTTGGCGGCATCGATGTGCGGTACCTTCAGCAGGTCGGCAAGTTTGTCGAGCTGAGCCTGCTCTTCGGGTTTCTCGTAGATGACGATGGCATTGTCGAGGTCGCCGCCTTTGATGAGGTTGGCATTGAGCAATGGCACGATGTCACGTACGAAGACGAAAGTACGGGCTGGTGCTATCTCTTCGGCATAGTTCTCCATCTTGTCGAGTGTGGCAAACTGGCTGGAAATAAATTTCGAAGGGAAGGAGCACATGGCCGTGATGGAGAAATCTGTATCCGGGAGAATGGTGATGCATGAGCCGCTCTCGTCGTCCTTGATTTCTATCTTCTTGCGGATGATATAATAGTCCTTTGGTGCACTCTGCTCTACGATGCCCACCTTTTGGATTTGCTCGACATACATGGCAGCCGAACCGTCGAGAATGGGGAATTCGGGACCATTGACCTGTATGAGGCAGTTGTCAATGCCCATTGCATAAAGGGCAGACATGCCGTGCTCAACAGTAGAGACACGTACGTCTCCTTGCTGCAGAACGGTGCCACGCTCTGTATTGCCGACGTTTTCGGCAATTGCTTCGATAGTGGGCTGTCCTTCCAGGTCGATGCGTTGGATTTTATAGCCGGTGTTTTCCGGTGCGGGATTGAACGTCACAGTGAGATTCAGACCTGTGTGCAGTCCCTTACCAAAGAGAGAGAAACTGCCACCAAGCGTTTTTTGCTTTTCTGTATCCATCTTTATTGTGTTGCTTAACGATCAAGCGTGTAAAGCTCTGTTGAGGTTATTTTACTTGTTATTATGTAAGTCTGCTGTTTTATGACTTCTTCTTGAGTTCTTCCACTTCTTTCTGCAATGCGTTCAGCTGCTTGTAGATTTCCGGAAGTCTTTGGAACAGCGCCTGACTCTTGAAATAGGCGAACTGAGGCATTGGTGGTGTGCCAATCAGGGTCTGGTTGGATTTGAGGGAAGATGGAGCACCAGATTGGGCACCCAGCAGCACTTTGTCGCCGATGGTGATATGTCCGGAGACACCGACTTGTCCGCCAAACATGCACCATTGTCCTACTTTGGTGGAGCCAGCCACACCGACCTGTGCTGACATCACGGTGTTCTCGCCAATGTCGGTATTGTGGGCGATCTGCACGAGGTTGTCGAGCTTCACGCCTTTTCTGACGAAAGTAGATCCCATCGTTGATCTGTCGATGCAAGTATTGGCACCGATTTCTACATTATCCTCAATGGTGACGATGCCGATCTGAGGAATCTTGTCGTACTGGCCAGTCTGAGCGTTGGGAGCGAAGCCGAAGCCATCGGCACCGATGACACTGCCGGAATGGATCGTGACATTGTTGCCAAGCTTGCAGTCGTGATAGATGCTCACCTGAGGATAGATCAGACAGTTGTCGCCAAGAGTGGCGTTGTCCATGATGGTCACATTGGGATAGATCTGTGAGCCGTCGCCGATGGTTACCCCGTCTGCGATATAAGCAAAGGCACCCACGTAGACATCCTTTCCGATTTTGGCCTTAGGCGATACGAAGGCAAGGGGATCGATGCCATGCTTCTTGGGCTTGGCTGCCTCGTAGAGTTGTAATAGCCGGGCTACACAGTCGCGTGCGTTGTCTACGCGAATGAGCGTGGGGGCTACCGGACGGTCGATGCTTATCTGTGAGTCTACCAAAACAATGGTGGACTTGGTATCATATAAATAGTGGATATACTTGGGATTGGCTAAAAAGGAAATAGAGCCTGCCGTGCCCTCCTCTATCTTGGAAAAGGTGTGCACGCTGGCGTTCTCGTCTCCTTCAATAGTGCCCTGTACAAACTGAGCTATTTGCTTTGCGGTAAATTCCATCTTCTAATAGGATTGAAACATTTCTGCAAATATAATAAATTATTCTCGAATCTTTGAAGATAGGCTGAGTTTTTGTGCTTTTTAGATAAAAAAAAGCGCACTAATTGCACATTAGTACGCTTTTTGTGAAATAAAAATGAGGCTCTGCTTGAACGAGCAATGCGTTTTTACTTATCCGATTTTAGACAGTTCCACCTCCATTTGCTGTTGCAAATCTTTGGCTTTCTCTGCCGAGGCTTGGGCGAAGTTTTCGTCATGTCCGGCATAGATGATGCCACGGCTGGAATTGACCAAGAGCCCACAGTCCTTGATGATGCCATATTTGCAAACTTCCTGAAGTGAACCTCCCTGTGCGCCAACGCCTGGAACAAGCAGGAAATGGTTGGGAGCTACTTTGCGGATGTCCTGGAACATCTGTCCTTGTGTGGCTCCGACCACATACATCATGTTGTCCTCATTGCCCCATTGCTGTGATTTCTTCAGCACTTTCTCGAACAGGCGCTCGCCCTCCTTGTCCTCTGTGAGCTGGAAGTCGTGGCTGCCCTTGTTGCTTGTCAGCGCGAGCAATACCACCCACTTGCCTTTGTACTCAAGGAAAGGAGTAACGCTGTCCTCACCCATGTATGGAGCCACGGTAAGGGCATCGACATTGTATTCTTCAAAAAAGGTGCGCGCATACATGGCTGAGGTGTTGCCGATGTCGCCGCGTTTGGCATCAGCGATGATGAAATGATCGGGATAGAACTTCTGAAGATACTCTACTGTACGCTCGAAAGAAGTCATGCCCTTGACACCCAGACATTCGTAGAATGCCAGATTGGGCTTGTAGGCAACGCAGTAGGGTGCTGTGGCGTCGATGATCTGCTTGTTGAAGAAGAAAATCGGATCTTCTTCCTGCTGAACACATTCCGGCATCTTGCGGATGTCGGGATCCAAGCCTACACAGAGAAATGTTTTCTTTTGGAATATCTGTTCGATTAATTGCTTACGGTTCATGGTCTGTCGTTTATGAACAATTATCTGTTTACTTTTTACTAATTATCAGATTGCTGTTGCCAGTGATCGATTAGCTTTATACCTTGTCGGCTTGCTGACCGCTCTATGCAGCCTATAACTCGTTCTCTTTAAGTTTTTCTGCATTTTCAGCCACGGTGAGATGGTCGATCATGTCTTGGATGTTGCCGCCGAGAAATCCTTGCAGGTCATGAATGGTGTAACCGATACGATGATCAGTGACACGCCCCTGTGGGAAATTGTATGTACGGATCTTGGCACTGCGGTCACCGGTAGATACCAAAGAACGGCGGCGGCTGGAGATGTCGTCGACGTATTTCTGGTGCTCGTGATCATATATATATGTATAGAGACGGCTCAATGCTCGTTCCTTATTCTTTGGCTGGTCACGCGTCTCGGTACATTCGATGAGGATTTCCTCTACCTCACCCGTGTTGGGATTCTTCCAAGGATAGCGCAGACGGACACCGGAACTCACCTTGTTGACGTTCTGACCTCCGGCACCACTGGAGCGGAAAGTATCCCACTTGATGTCTCCTTCGTTGATGTGGACTTCAAACTTCTCTGCTTCCGGGAGCACGGCGACTGTGGCGGCAGAAGTATGCATACGGCCCTGTGTCTCTGTTGCGGGGACACGTTGGACGCGATGCACACCACTCTCATATTTCAATGTGCCATAGACATTGTCGCCACTCACGGCGAAGTCTATCTCCTTGTATCCGCCAACGGCTCCTTCCGAGACACTTGTCACGCTGACGGTCCAGCCTTTCGACTCACAGTATTTTTTGTACATGTTGAAGAGATCGCCGGCAAAGAGGGCTGCCTCGTCGCCACCGGCACCTGCACGAATCTCCATCTGCACGTTTTTCGCGTCTTCCGGATCTTTCGGTACAAGAGCGATCTTGATATCTTCTTCCAACTGCGGCTTAAGATTTTCATTCTCAGACAGCTCCTCACGAGCCATCTCTTTCATGTCGGGATCTTTCTCGTTGGCCAGTATGTCTTTGGCTTCTTTGATGGCATTGAGACAGTCAATGTATCTCTTGCGTGCCTTCATGATGTCGTCGAGATCCTTATACTCCTTGGTGAGTTTTACATAACGTTGTTGATCGGCTATGACGGCGGGGTCGGTGATAAGAGTGCTGACTTCCTCATAGCGAGCCTCTAAACCGTCGAGCTTCTCCAATATGCTGTTGTTTTCTGGCATAAATCGTCTTATAGTTTAATAGTCATACGCTTGTTTCTTAAAAGCAAGCGTTGGATTTAATATTCAAACGTTCCGAATTCTGACTTGATGGTCAGAGAGCGCTTGCCTTCTTCGATGTGTCCGATGACCTGGGCATCGATGTTGAAGCTGTTGCTTACGGCGATGACCTGATCTGCTACTTCGGGCCGTACATAGATCTCCATGCGATGTCCCATGTTGAAGACCTGATACATCTCTTTCCAATCTGTGCCGGAGCAGTCGTGAATGGTCTTGAAGAGTGGGGGCACGGGGAACATGTTATCCTTCACCACCTTGCAGTTTTCACCTACGAAGTGCAGCACTTTGGTCTGAGCGCCGCCGGTGCAGTGCACCATACCGTGAATCTCGGGACGCAACTCGTCCAAGAGTTTCTTGATGACCGGAGCGTAGGTGCGGGTCGGAGAGAGGACCATCTGGCCGGCATTGACGGGCACTCCTTCAATCTTGTCGGTGAGGTGATATTTTCCGCTATACACCAGTTCGTCGGGTACGGCATGGTCATAACTTTCGGGATATTTCTCAGCCAGATACTTTGCGAAAACATCGTGGCGTGCACTTGTCAGTCCATTGCTGCCCATTCCGCCATTGTATTGGTGCTCATAGGTGGCCTGACCGGTGGAGCTAAGTCCTACGATGACATCGCCGGGGCGAATGTTGGCATTGTTGATGACATCCTTGCGTTTCATTCGGCACGTGACGGTAGAGTCGACGATGATGGTACGTACCAAGTCGCCGACATCAGCCGTCTCGCCGCCTGTGGGCCAGATGCCGATGCCCATACCGCGCAGTTCAGCAAGCAGTTCATCAGTGCCGTTGATAATAGCACTGATGACCTCGCCAGGAATCAGCATCTTATTGCGGCCGATGGTGCTGGACACAAGGATGTTGTCAACAGCTCCCACACAGAGCAGGTCATCGGTGTTCATGACGATAGCGTCTTGCGCAATTCCCTTCCAAACGCTCAGATCACCCGTCTCCTTCCAATAGAGATAGGCCAAAGAAGACTTTGTGCCGGCGCCGTCAGCATGCATGATATTGCAGTATTCCGGATCGCCACCGAGGATGTCGGGGATGATCTTGCAGAAAGCCTGGGGGAAGATACCCTTGTCGATGTTCTTGATAGCGTTGTGCACATCTTCCTTGGCGGCACTGACGCCTCGCATCATGTATCGATTATTCATTTTTTCAATCGTAAGTCTTGAATGATAATAATATAATATGGTATGATAGAATCTGCGGAATGTGGAGTCTTACCTTTCGTCATTCCAGAACTGCCAGCTGGCAAAAGCCTGGAGCAGGAGCATCTCCAGTCCGTTCTTCACTACAGCGCCATGCTCTTTGCCTTTCTTCATAAACAGCGTCTCATCGGGATTGTAGATGAGATCATAAAGAAGAGTATGGTTGTCCATGGCATCGTAGGGGAGGTTGGGACATTCGTCGGCGTGAGGGTACATGCCGCAAGGGGTGCAGTTGACGATGACGTTATATTCCTTAATCGTGTCAGCAGTGATGTGGCTGTACTCAATAGTCCCCGGCTTTTCGTATCGGCTGACTTTCATCGTCTGCAATCCAAGCGACTTCAGACCGAAGTCAATGGCTTTCGATGCACCGCCGGTGCCAAGGATGAGTGCCTTCTTATGGAAATGCTCTAATAGCGGTTCTATACTCTGGGTGAAGCCGATGACATCGCTGTTGAAGCCCTTAAGAATGGTTTTCTTGTTCTTATGGGTGACTTTGATGACATTGACAGCACCGATCTCACGAGCTTCGGGAGAGAGAGAGTCGAGATAGCTGATGACCTTTTCTTTATAAGGTATCGTGACATTCAGTCCTTTCAGTTCTGGATTGGAGTCAAGTATCTCGGGCAATTCCTCTATCGTAGGAATTTCGAAGTTTTCATAAGTTGCGTCAATGTTCTCGTTTTGGAACTTCTCATTGAAATAACTGATGGAGAAGGAGTGTCCAAGAGGGTAGCCTATCAGTCCGTATTTGTCCATTGTGCAGCTGGTGTTACTTGTTTGACGTGATGGTTATTTTTCGGCGAAATACAGAGTGCATATACCGAAGGTCAGTCGCCGGAAGGAGACCTTGGAGAAGCCAGCCTTTTGCAGGATGTCCATCATCTGTTCTCCTTGGGGGAAAGCTTCGATGGTGGCTGTGAGGTAGCTGTATGCACTCTTGTCTTTAGAGATAATGCTGCCGTAAACCGGCAGAAAGGTGTGGGAATAGAGCTTGAAGCACTGCTTCATGGGGAAGTGTACGGGCTCGGTAAGCTCAGCGATGCTCAGATGCCCCCCTTTCTTCAATACCCGGCACATCTCGCGCAGTCCTTGATCCAGATCTTGGAAGTTTCTGATGCCAAAGGCCGCTGTGACTGCATCGAAAGTGTTGTCGGGAAATGACAGATGCATGCAGTCTTCCTTTTGGAAAGAGATGATGCTGTCCAGTCCTGCCGCTTTCACTTTCTCTCGTCCTACGTTCATCATTCCTTCTGAGATGTCGGCTCCGATGAGTTTCTGTGGATGGAGCATACGGGCAGAGAGAATGGCAAAATCGCCAGTACCTGTTGCCACGTCAAGGACAGAACAAGGGTGAAAAGGCGCAAGGGCCTTGATAGCCTTGCGTCTCCATCCTTTGTCTATATTCCATGACAGTCGGTGGTTGAGGGTGTCGTAGTTGTCAGCGATGTTGTCGAACATCTCCTCTACGAGTTGTCCTTTGTCACCTGTGCCATTGTAGGGCTTAATGCGCTCTTGTTTGTACATTCCTGATACGTTGAGCTTTTACTTACGTGTTGCGAGATAGTTCTTCACATTGCGTTCGATGCGTGCGGCAATGTCGCCTTCCTCGGCAGCCTTGTCGAATTTCTCGCCAGTGATGTGCTCATAGAGTTCGATATATCTCTCTGATACGCTCTCGGCATATTCGTCGGTAATCTCTGGCATGGTCTGTCCGGGCTGGTTCATGAAGTTGTGCTCGATGAGCCACTGTCTGACGAACTCCTTAGAGAGCTGACGCTGAGGCTCGCCCTTAGCCAGACGCTCCTCGTAGCCGTCGGCATAGAAGTAGCGGCTGGAATCTGGTGTATGGATCTCGTCGATGAGGTAGAGTTTGCCGTCGCGTTTGCCAAATTCGTATTTGGTGTCGACGAGGATCAGACCGTGTTTGGCTGCAATCTCCTGTCCGCGCTGGAAGAGTTTGCGTGTCCAGTCCTCGATGACAGCATAGTCCTCTGCAGACACGATGCCCTGCTTGATGATCTCCTCGCGTGATATGTTCATGTCATGGCCTTCGTCGGCTTTGGTAGTAGGAGTGATGATAGGCTCTGGGAAGCGCTCGTTTTCATGCATACCTTCCGGCAATTTCACACCACAGAGCTCACGGCATCCGTCTTTGTAAGCGCGCCAGGCAGAACCCGTGAGGATCGAGCGGATGATCATCTCCACACGGAATCCCTCGCATTTCAGTCCTACTGTGACCATAGGATCAGGTGTTGCCAGCTTCCAGTTCGGGCAGATATCGGCTGTCTGGTCAAGGAACTTTGACGCAATCTGGTTCAGTACTTGCCCCTTGAAAGGAATACCTTTGGGCAAGACCACGTCGAATGCTGAGATACGGTCTGTTGCGACCATAACGATGAGGTCATCGTTGATGTTGTAAACGTCGCGTACCTTGCCATGGTAAACGCTCTTCTGTCCTTCGAAATGGAAATCGGTATGAGTTAAAGCTTTCATAATAGTATGAATATAAAAAGTGTTTTATGAAATGTCTTCTATGTGTAGGGGGGAAATATCAGTTTTCGGTGAAATCACCTGTGCCGATGATGGTCAGCTCTTGCCCGTCGTCGTTGCTTTCAAGAGAGTCTCTTCTTTGTCTCTCTGCCCGTTTCCGGTGCTCTTCCTCCTGGCGTTTGTCGTAAGCCTCATAGGCGTTGACGATGCGGGTGACGAGTTGGTGGCGGACGATGTCTTTCTTGGTGAGTTCGATGACGGAAATGCCTTCCACTCCTTTTAGTATTTTCAGAGCTTCTTTCAGTCCACTCCTGCATTCTTTTGGCAGGTCGATTTGAGTCATATCACCCGTTATGATCATCTTGGTGTTCCATCCCATGCGGGTGAGAAACATCCTGATTTGTGCGGTCGTGGTATTCTGAGCCTCGTCGAGGATGACAACGGCGTCGCTGAGTGTGCGGCCACGCATAAAGGCGAGCGGTGCTATCTGTATGATATGCTTCTCCATCAAGTCACTGAGTCTTGTGGCGGGCAGCATATCCTGCAAGGCGTCGTAGAGCGGTTGCAGATAGGGATCGATCTTGTCTTTCATGTCACCGGGGAGGAATCCCAGCTTTTCTCCGGCTTCCACTGCCGGTCGACTGAGGATGATGCGCTTGATGGCTTTCTCTTTCAGTGCTTTCACGGCGAGTGCAATGCTCAGATAGGTCTTGCCCGTTCCGGCTGGTCCTACGGCAAAGATCATGTCGCTCTTGTTGAAAGCATCGATGAGTCGTTGCTGGTTTTCGGATCTGCTCTTGATGGGGCGCCCCGAGATGCTGTAAACAAGTACGTCTTTTACGGCATCAGCTTTGGTCTGTCGTCCTTTGATGATGTCGAGAATGTCCTCGTCTGTGATGGAGTTGTACTTCACCACATGCTTTCTCATCTTCTCGATGTCTTCTTCGAAACGGGCCATGTCTTCCTCGTCTCCAAGCACGCGCACGACATTATCCCGCGCAACGATACGCAACTTGGGGAAGAGAGCCTTCAGCATTTGCAGATGTGCGTTGTTGACTCCGTAAAATACGACGGGGTCGATATCCTCGAGTACGATATGTTTTTCTATCAATGTATGTCTTTTAAGTACGTAATATATTACACTGCAAAATTACAATAAAATACCGAGAAAAGACAGATTAAAGGCAAAAATATGTTTTCAAGGCTCACGATTTCTTCTTGTTTGTTTTGATATTCTTCTGATTTGTGTTATTTTTGCATGTGAAATGAGAATCACGAAGAAAAGATACCTGCAAAGTTTCCTGATTGTCACGGTGGTGTTGGCCATCGTGCGTCTGCTGTTTCCTTCTGTCGCAAAAGACCGTGCGGCACAGACTGCCGTGCGGGAGAAAGAGTCGGTGGACAGTGTGGAGATGCGGTCAGATACTGCACATGACGGGCAGACTGCTGCTGTGGCAAAAGTAAGTGATGCTGACGCAGATACAGATAAAGTAGTTTTGGAAGGAACCTATCTGAGTAAGTTGGCACCATCGCCAATACCTCCTTTGCGTTATCCGGCAGGTGTCTCTCCTTTTTTCAAGTCTGACGGTTCGTTACGCCACACACCTATTTATAGTGTACCCGGCTATCAGTGTACCTTCGAGGATCAGCAAGACGTACAACTTGTGTCTGCCAGTAAGTGGGGAATCCAACCTGTGCAGAACCGTGAGGAGGCTGTCAGGCGCAAGTCCGGACTGGTGTTCGTTGGGAGCAATCCTTATGTCTATATTGACAAGCTTCATAGCAGCATCCCTTATTTGGTGCCTCGGGCATCTATTCTTTTGCAAGATATTGGCCGTAGCTATTTCGACAGTCTGACGATGAAGGGCATTCCTTTGCATAAGATCATCGTCACCAGTGTGCTTCGGTCCAAGGACGATGTGGAGCGTCTGCGCGGACATAATGGTAATGCCACGCAAAACAGTTGTCATCTCTATGGCACGACTTTCGACGTCTGCTATAACCGCTACAAGACCGTTGAGCCGCCCGGGGAGCAACGGCGTGCCGTGCGCAACGACACGCTGAAGTATATCCTGGCGGAAGTGCTTCGTGATATGCGCGAGGAAAAGCGCTGCTATGTTAAGTATGAGGTCAATCAGGGATGTTTCCACATCACTGTGAGATAGTGATGTGGAAAGTATCAATCCATTCTGTTCATGTAGTCTTCGTATGAGAATTTGCGGAGCATCTCAAGTTCTCCATCGGGGTGTGCCAGCATGAGAGAAGGATGGGAGATACCGTTGAACATTGTTGTCTTCACGGTAGTATAGTGGATCATGTCCTCAAAGATAATATTCTCGCCAACCTGTAACTCATGGTCAAACTTCCAATAGCCCATGAAGTCACCGCTAAGACAGGAGTCTCCTCCAAGGCGATAGATGTGTGGAGTCTTTTCTGCCGGGTAAAGACCGTCGGCATCGGTACCAATACTTTCTGCGAAACGCACTTGTGGCTGATATGGCATCTCCAGACAGTCGGGCATGTGGCATGTGAAGCTGACGTTGAGAATTGCTGTGCGTATGCCATGATTCTCAACAATGTCGACCACTTGACTTACCAAAGGTCCGGTCTGCCACAGGAATGCACTGCCCGGCTCCAATATCAGTTTTAAGTGTGGGTGGCGTTTGTGGAAGCCATTCAGGATGTTGATCAGCAACTCTGTGTCGTAGTCTTTGCGAGTCATCAGATGTCCGCCGCCAAAGTTGATCCATTTGAGTTGTGGAAACCATTTGCCGAACTTTTCTTCGATATGAGCGAGCGTGCGCTGGAAAACATCGGCTCCACTCTCGCAATGGCAGTGGCAATGGAATCCTTCTATATCTTTTGGTAACTCTTCCGGCAATTGGTCGGCGGTGACACCAAAACGTGATCCTGGTGCACAAGGGTTGTAGAGCAACGTCTCTACTTCACTATATTCCGGATTGACGCGTAGGCCGAGGCTGATCTCTGGGTTGGCGCTTCTGGCTTTGGCTGCGAAACCTTGATATTGGCTCAGTGAGTTGAAGATGAGATGACTGGAGTAGTGCGCGATCTCAGCGATGTTGTCATCGGTATATCCAGGACTGAATGTGTGGACACGACTCCCGAACTTCTCGTAGCCGAGTCTTGCTTCGTAGAGTGAGCTGGCGGTTGTTGCGGGGATGTATTCCCGGAAAATAGAAAATGTCTTCCAAAGAGCGAAGGCCTTGAAAGCGAGAATAATCGTTGTGTCGGACTGTCGGGCTACATCGCTGATGAGTTCGAGATTTTTGCGCAAGCGTTGCTCTTCGAGCACGTAGGCGGGGTGATGGAGTTGGCTAAAAGTCTGCAAATCTACCTTCATATATCAATTTTTTAATGCAAAGATACGTTTTATTTTCCAATATTATTGTGAGTGTGAGAGAAAATTCCTACATTTGCATCATCAAAGGCAATGACCATTACACTTTTGTTATATAAACGCTAAACAAGATGAGTGAAAAAAACTCTTTTTTGGTTTTCTCGGGAACAAAGACGAGATACCTTGCAGAAAAGATTTGTGCCAGCTTGGGTTGCCCGTTGGGCAATTTAGTCATCACGCGCTTCTCTGACGGTGAGTTTGCTGTCAGTTATGAGGAGTCGATCCGCGGTCGTGACGTTTTCTTGGTGCAGAGCACCTTTCCGAATTCTGACAACCTTATGGAGTTGTTGTTGATGATCGACGCTGCCAAGCGTGCATCCGCACGCCACATTATTGCAGTGATTCCTTATTTTGGTTGGGCACGTCAGGATCGCAAGGACAAGCCGCGTGTGAGCATTGGAGCCAAGCTTGTCGCCGACTTGCTGAGTGTGGCAGGCATTGACCGTCTGATCACGATGGATCTGCACGCTGATCAGATCCAGGGCTTCTTCAATGTGCCTGTTGATCACCTCTATGCTTCCGGTGTGTTGCTTCCCTATCTGCAAAGTTTGCATCTGAAGGATCTCGTGATTGCATCGCCCGATGTAGGTGGTTCTAAGCGTGCCAACACATTTGCCAAGTATCTGGGTTGCCCATTGGTGCTGTGCAATAAGACAAGAGCACGTGCCAATGTGGTAGAAAGCATGCAGATCATCGGTGACGTGAAGGGCAAGAATGTGGTGCTTGTCGACGATATGGTAGACACTGCCGGCACCATTACTAAGGCTGCCGATTTGATGATGGAGCATGGTGCACTGAGTGTGAGAGCCTGTGCCTCGCATTGCGTCATGAGTGGTCCGGCCAGTGAGCGTGTCGAGAACTCTGCGCTTGAAGAGATTGTTTTCACAGATTCGATCCCTTATACACAGCGTTGCCATAAGGTAAAGCAGCTCAGCGTGGCTGATATGTTTGCCGAGACCATTCGCCGTGTGGTCAACAATGAGAGCATCTCCTCTCAGTATCTGGTATAATAGAAGACGAGTTTCGTCAAAGATCATAAAAAAGCTCCTGCCAAGTTGGCGGGAGCTTTTTTACACTTTTATATAGGAGGCGGACAGCACATCGTCCACATTCTTGTCTTCCTCCGTGGTACCCAGGTTTTCTGCTCCACGCCATTCGTCTTTTCCCCAGAGGTTATTTGGGCGGCTGTAACTATCAATTCGAACGTGATGGTCAGATGGTTCTTGTAGCCGAAGAAGTCTCCGCTCTCCTCGGATTATGTTCTCTCCAGGCATTAGTGCCAGCCCCCGACATCGTGAAGTGAACCAATGCTTCTACTTTATCTTGTTTTCCTCCTTACCATCCTTTTAAACGCCTGGCGATGGAATTTCTCCTCAGCCTTGATGACGGCAAGCACCTTGCCGGGAGAGAGTATCTTGCAGAATTTCAGATGATACTCCTGCTGGATCCTCTTCATCTCCACCTCTATCTTGTCGCACTCTTTGATGGCCTTGAGACTCGCCGCGTCGTCGCTCGTGTCGGTATGGGCGTAGAATCTCATCTTGCCGAACAGCGCACGCTGCTTGTTCTGCATCTCCCTGAACAGAGGGAAGAAGCGTGAAGCCTCCATCGGCGTCAGCCCCGCCTCCGTGGTGATGAACTGCTCCATGTCGGCCTCAAACTTCGCGGGATTGAAACGGGGCGGCTGTGGTGGTTGTGCAAAGGCGACCAGAGACAGGAGTATGGTCACCATCAATAGTGCTAATCGCTGCTTCATATTCTTCATTCTGTGTTGTCTCCTTTCGTTATTGAGCATCCGCCATGTAGGCATACATGTCGTTGGTGTCTGTCATCGTGTAGTCAGCCATCTGGTCAAAGCCCGACCAGGTACTTGTCTGTACGTGCTGACTGGCGGCTGTGGCAGGCTGTTGCGTCATCTTCCCGTTGCCCAAATGCAGGAAGAAAAGAGCCAGACAAGCTGCGCTGACGCTTCCGGCCGACCACAGCAGGGCTGGGCGGTGCCACCAAGGCTTGTGCTGGCGCAAGGGCACGACGGTGGCTGTGGGCTTCTTCGGTTGCTCGGGCAGCTGCATCTCCAACTGCTTGGCAAAGTCCTCGAAATAGTGGTCAGGAACCCTAAACGGATTCTCATGGCCAAGATGCGCCTCGATATATCTTTCGTCCTTATCCATATTTAATGATCCCCTATGATTTCGTTCAACTCAAAAGTTGATGGTTTCTATGATATTACTATGATTATGACGTATCAGATCTCGGATTGTTTAATCACCGCAGCGATTTTTTTCACGGCAAGGTGATAGCTGGCCTTCAAGGCACCCTCACTGGTTCCCAACACCTTGCTGATCTCGGAGTACTTCATGTCGTCGTAGTATCTCATGCAAAACACCGTGCGCTGCACATCGGGCAGCAAGGCGATGGCGGCTTGCAAAAGGCTCTGCAGCTTGTCGCCGTCGAAATAGCTGTCGGCCATCAGTTGCCGTGAGGCCGAAAGCAGTGCCTCGTCGCCGGCTTCCGGCACATTCCGCTGGCGCCGGAGGAAGTCCAGGGCCTCGTTGACGGCAATGCGGTAGAGCCATGTCGAGAGTTTTGCCTCACCCCGGAAAGTGTCCAGCTTGCTCCAGGCCTTCAGGAAAGTGTTTTGCAGAACATCGTTGGCGTTGTCATGGGTCAGCACCATACGTCGGATCTTCCAATACAGCGGTTCACTATATAGCGCGACCATTTTGGAAAAGGCAGCCCGACAGGAAGAGGGATCTGTCAGCTCCCTCGTCAGTTCGCGGTCCTCGCTTTTTGGAAAATGATCTTGTTGCCCCATGATTTTGTTTTTGTTAAAGGGTAGTCTCCTTCCAGTAGTTCGCCAGCCACGCCGCCATCACCTGGTCGTAGCCATAGACGTCGTCGTAGCGTTGCAGGATGCCATTGGCCGACGGCCATAGCGTGAAGTAAGTGATGAAGATCGGCACCCTCGGCTCCACCTTCACCCGTCCGACGAGCATGTCTCTTTTCAGCGTGTCGGCGACAGCCAGCTGCTCATCCGAGAGATCCTCCTTCTTCTTGCCTAAGGGCGACACGTCGGCCTGCATCGAGTAGGCAATTTTCTCTGCCATCTTGCTCTGTCCGGCGCCTAAGAGGAACAGCGCCAGCTCGTAGGGATGCTCCACCCTCACGCATCCGTGGCTCACTCCCCGGTCCTCCTGCTGGAAGACACCACGAGAGGAAGTATCATGGAGATAGATCGAGAAATCGTTGTTGAACCGGAAGATGATGCGCCCCAAGGCATTGCCCTCCCCACCCTCTTGGATGACGAGATAGTCGCCGCTCTCCAGCATGGAACGGTTGCACTGCGACACGGGGATGTCGCGGCCCGTAGCGCGCTCACGGATGAAATAGTGCTTGCTGCGGAAATAGCCGGTGCTCAACCTGTGGACAATGCTCTTCTTGACAATGCTCTTTGGGATGATCCACTGCGGATTCACGTCCATGCAATAGATATAACTCGACAGCAGCGGCGTCTTCGTCTCCAAAGATCCTGATGCCACCCGCATCGTCAACGACTCGTCTCCATTCACCGCCCAAAGATGATAAGCCGGAATGTTGACCAGCACAAAGCGCCGATGTGCATGGGGATAGTCGCTCAACCGCCACCGGCATCGCTCCATGTTGATCATCAAGCGCTTGGCACCATACCTCTGACGCATAGTCTTGTCGAGGTATATGCGGCGCAATTTGAGATAGTAAGGGTCAGAGGGATTCACGCTGTTCAGAAAAGCCGGGAGGCTGTCAGGCTGCACAGCGCACAATGCCTGCTGGAAAAACTTACGGTCGGGGTGGTCCATCTTCAGATCGAAGAGGGTTCTATAGATCTTTGCCTGCGAATCTGTATTTCTGAGATCCAGCCGGTTGAAGACATCTGTGGGATTGACAAAGCCAAAGCGTTGTCCGCAGACATAGCGGAGATAAGCCTTGGTGAGGTTATATTCCAGTCGGGCCGCCACCTTGCTTGCCGTGTTGCGCTTGTCGAAGTCGAGCGACCTCATTCGCTGCAGGTCTCTTCTGATCTGCGGCATCCGGAACTTTGCCTCGCTGAAGCCGATGCTGTCCACTTCCTGCAAGTGAGCCAACAAGGTGTCGGCACGGCTGTCCACGCCTTTCCTGCTGATCCAAACGAGAGGGCGGTGACGCAGATAATAGCCTTTCACCCTACGGTCCACCAACATCGAGTCGTCGTCGTTGCGGATCATAGAGTCCAGCGCTTCCTTCACCTTAAAACTGGTAATATGATCTTCACGTTGACGTAGATCATCGTAATACGATAGCGTCAACTCAGTATTAGGGTTAGGCACATGTTCCCTACATGAGCCCAACAAAATAGCGAAAAGACAAATAATTCCTATACGTCCTTTCATCAGTCATCATTCCCTCTCTAAGATTATCTGAGGGCAATCTTTCTCACTACATTTCCAACCTTCACAATGTAGCAGCCTTGCGGCAAGTTGAGATGATAGCTCTTGTCCGAGCCGTCGACCCGGATATTCATCACTTTCACGCCCGTCACATTATAGATAGACAAGGTCTGCCCTGCGGCACCGGTCACGCGCAGTACCGACTCGCCGACAAGGGAAATGGTAATGGACTGAAAGTCGCTCTCCACCCTGTCCATATCAGGAACGGTAGAGATGGCCCAGCTTTTGTTTGCCCCACCCAACAGGGCAACAAGAACCATGCAAGAGACAAGTAGATATTTCTTCATACGCGTATGTTTTCTTCTTCTTGCAAAGATAAACGTTTTAAGCTACATACCGCAATATCTTATTGTGTATTTAGGATTTTTTAATATCGGAATATTCTCTATTTTGATCAGACCTTGTCCAGAATCAGACTGAACAGATAATCAGAGAGGCGGTTGAGATAGATACGAATCACCTCGGGGAAACTCATTTGTCGATTCAACGTCACAAAGCGACGCTCGCAGGTGCGTGCCTTTGCACGGGCAAGATGCAAGGTGGCGTCGGCAACATTCCGCCCCGGAAGCAAGAACGTGAAATGGCGATGACGTCCCACCTCCGCGATATGTGCTTCCATTTTATCTACAGATTGCTGCAACGCCTGCAAAGTATCCTCCGCCGCCTTGCCATTGCTGGCCACGATCGTCATCACGTCAGTGAGCTGACGCTGCAACGACTCAAAGGGCTCCCGCTCCCCACTCTGCGCTTTGCAGAGTCCGAGAAGGGCGTTGAGCTCGTCCATCTCTCCGTTGAGTTCGATCCTCAGGTCGTCTTTTTCCACCCTTTCTCCAGTGTAGAGCGACGTCGTTCTGTGGTCTCCCGTCTTGGTTGTGATAATCATATAACTCAGTATTAGCAGGTTAAAAATCAAATAATAAAGTCTTCTTAGTGCCGCTTGCCCAAGACGACATACACGATCACCGGCGCACCGATGAGTGGCGTGATGGCGTTGAGGGGCAGCACCTCTCCGCTTCCCGGCATCGTGGTGAAGATGTTACAGAGCAAGGCGATGGCACCGCCACACAAGATCGTCACCGGCAACAGCCGTCGATGGTCGCTCGTGCCAATCATCAGCCGGGCGATATGCGGTACCGCCAAGGCGAGAAAAGCGATCGGACCGCAGTAGGCTGTCACCACAGCAGTGAGCAGACCGGTGAGCAGCAACAGCAGGTCACGCATGTGCTGGACTTTCACCCCGAGGTTCGTGGCATAGCCCTCGCCCATGAGCAGCGCGTTGAGAGGCTTGGCAAACAACAAGGAAATGGCTGTCGTGGCAATGGTCAGGCCAGCGAACAGCGGCATCTCGTCCATAGAGACACCACCAAAACTGCCCATACCCCACACCGAGAAGACTTTCACACCCTGCTCTGAGGCAAAGAAGTTGAGCAGCGTGATCGCACTTGAAGCGACATAGCCCACCATCATGCCCAGGATGATCACCATCACACTGTTGCGTACCATGCGGCTCGCAGCCCAGACCAGAGCCGTCACCACCATAGCTCCCACAAAGGCAGAAGCCACCGACGACAAGGCACTCAGCGCGGAAGGCAGTATAGCCACCGGAGTCAGCATGACAAGGGCTACGGCAAGACTTGCCCCGCTCGTGACACCGAAGACATCAGGCGCAGCCAAGGGATTGTGGAAAACCGTCTGTAGCAGCAAGCCACTGACGGCAAGTGCGCTACCGGCCAACAGCGCCGTGATGGCCTGCGGCAGACGAGTCTGCAAGACGATATACTCCCATGCGCTCATAGACGATGGCTCACCCAGCAGTATGCCGGCCACGGCACGCGCGGGAATATCCACGCTGCCATGAAGCAGACTCAATGCAAAAAACAGCACGATGGCAATGAACGGCACAGCCACGCTTAGGATCCATCTCCTTTGACTCATGGATTTTAATTGTTCTCCTTTCTATAATATCTCAGTTTGCCTAACTTTGCCTGAGGATGCAACAGCTGGATGAACTCACGCAACTGCCAGTCAGGACGCCAGCTCACTTCCTCGAAGTAAGGCACCACCGAACAGTCGCAGACATAGATCTGTCCGGTTTTCATAGCCTTCAGCACGCTGTAGCCCCTGCATTCCTGCAACAGCGTCCGTTTGGTCAGCGGTTGCGGGCCATTGTATTTCAGAGCCCACACGTCGCTTTGTCCGGCCTTGGCGATGACTTGTTCCAGCGACAGAGGCAGGCTGCCGCTGTGCTGGTCGTCGGCAAAGGCATAGCGTGCGTGAGCATCACGGATCAATGCTGCTATCGTGCTCTTTCCGCCGGGCATATACCATACGTTGCCCGTCATCCGCTCAGTGATGATGCTTTTGCCCAATGGCAAACGGGCGGCATAGCTTTTCAAACTCTGATAAGTGCTGTCCACCACATGGAACAGCGAGTCGGCACGCTCTCCACAGTCAAACAGCCGACCGTAGTAGCGCATCCACTCGGCACGTCCCAATGCCGACGTCTCCATATAGTCGGCAGCCTGAATGATGGGGATACCCAGCCGCGACAATTGGGTGATTGCGGTATTGCCCTCGTAAGGGCTGATGATGATGGCATCGGGATGCAGAGCGATAATCTTCTCCACATCGGGCGACATCGAGTTTCCACAATCCACGATCTTACCAGCCTTTGCCCGCCGCTGTATGTCGGGGATGAGGATATACTGCAAGTCGCACACACCGACGATGCGGTCTTGCAGATGGAGATATTCCAGCAACTGACAATGTGCTGTCGTGAACACAACCACACGTCGCAATGGCTGCAAGGTGCCGTGGACCTTTTCCTTACTGTCGCCCTTGACCAGCATCCACTGCTGCAAGACCTTGCCCTGTTGCCAAGGATCCATCACGGTGACGGAAGTCCCGTCGCCCTGATCCTCCATCTTTAAAAACGTGGCATACTGCAACTCGCTCTTACCCTTGGCATCCTTAGCCCGACGGTAAGAGCAACTGCTCAGCAAACAGATGCCGATGAATATCAAGAGATAACCTTTCAGAAATTTCGTCATGTGTTGATTCTCTATGTTCCCTATATATAATAAGGTGTAAGCCGACTAATGAGTCTGTTTCCACCAAGCGGTCTTCTCCCGTCCTCTGATGGCCACGCTATTGAGACTTGGATCAGAGATGGTGATGCCACTGAAGGACTTTACCTCAAACCGATGCTCATTACCACGATAAAGCGCCGTGAACAAGGTAGGGGTAGTGGCTTTGTATTTTACGACCTCATCAAGCGCGGAATGGAATGCACTCTTCAGATTAGCATTCTTGCAGAGATGGTCGACATAGCTCCCCATGTCGTAAAAGATAGGAGTATTGTAGCCGTCGAGCACCTGCACGCTGTCACGCTGCGACTCATCGAAGGTATAATTCTTATTGATTTCCTTCATCACCGTGGCCAGCTGGTCCACTTTTCGGCAATCGATGGCAGAAAGCGCGCCACAGGGCACAGTATAATTTGAATAGAACGAGTGGAAGCTATTGACGATAGACTCATAACGGGGAGTAGAGTTGTCCAGGTAATTCCACAAAGAATAATAAGGCATGCCCATCGCCATCACCTCAGAGGTAGAGGCGATGAGATAGTTGGTGACATCTCTCAGCTCGTATGCCACTTCGATGTTGGCCATATAGCAATCATCGAAAAGAATGTATTGTGCCTTCATGCCGGACTGCCGCAAAGCCGCCGCCAAGTCTGGAATATCGAAAGCATAGTTCATATCGGAGGCGCTTCCGAAAAAGCGCGTAGTGGTAAATGTCGGCAACACTTCATCAGGGACATGATAAGCCCCCGTGCCCGTTGTCGATGGCGAAAAGCGTTTAGCCGATGAAGCGGAACGGCTCCAGTCGCTCTTATAGGTCCATCCGGTACCATGCCCGCCGACGATGAGCGCATAGTTGAGTGCGTATGCGTTTTGCTGCACGTCAGAAAACACCTCTGCCATGCCGTCGGTCGTGTCGTAGTTGTTGCCGGTGTAAGTCTTGATTGTGTTGTGCTGTATCGTTCCCGCGGAGTATTTTATCTCATACAGACTGGCTTCGTTGGGCGAAGTGGCAAAAAAGACAAGAACGCGGCCATTGATGCCTTTGTCCCTTTTGATAGCAGACTCAATGCTGTCAAGGTTTTGCTCGAGATAGGGATAGAGATTCCCTTCACTGGTAGCAGAGCCAGACCAAGGCATGAAGACGAGCACAGTCTGCGTATTGATGTCACGGACATCTACGCTATCGTCACTGCATGAGGAAAAGAAAAACGACAATGTTCCCACGCACATGACAAGGAAAAGAAAGAGCCGATGCTTCATATAATAAACATAAAAAAGAAAAAGACCCTACCCGATCCCACTCTGAAGCAAATGAGACCGGATAGGGGAAAATTATGGATGCTTATTTAGCTTTCAAATGGCTGAGCGACTCCTTCAGCGCGGCAATTTTCTCCTCGGAGTCTTGCTGCTTCTTGCGCTCACGGGCCACGACGGCCTCTGGTGCATGGGCAATGAAGTTCTCGTTGGCGAGTTTCTTCTGAATGCCAGCCAGGAAGCCTTCAAGATGCTGGAGTTCTTTCTCCTGCTTCTCGATCTCAGCCTTGACATCGATAAGGTCGCCCACCGGCACTGCAAACTCCTGAGTGCCGACCATGAAGACGCTGGCGTCAGCAGACTTGTCGCTCACGGTCTCTACGCTCTCCACGTTGGCCATCTTCTTCACGATGTCGTCGTAGGCAGCATAGGGATTGGCAGCCACAGCCTGGAGCTTCAGTGCTTTCTTCGGTGCGATGTTCTTCTGGTTGCGAATGGTACGCACGCCGGAGATCACCTGCTTGACCTGCTCCATCTCGTCGCAGAGCTTCTTGTCGTCGTCGTTGGGAGCTGCGATGTTGAGCGTAGCCTTCATAATGCTCTCACCATCCTTGCGGTCATAGAGATGTTGCCAAAGCTCCTCGGTGATGAACGGCATGAAAGGATGCAGCATCTTCAGCAGATCGTCGAAGAAGTGGAGCGTAGCCTGATAGGTGGCAGTGTCGATAGGCTTACCATATTCGGGCTTCACCATCTCGAGATACCAGCTTGAGAACTCGTCCCAGAACAGACGGTAGACGGTCATCAGCGCCTCGGAGATGCGGTAGGTCTTGAACTGGTCGTCCATGATGGCGTTGACCTCTTTCATCTTGGCAGTGAACCAGGCCACAGCCTGCTTGTTGGCCTCGGGCGTAGCCAGACTGTCATCGGTCTGCCAGCCCTGTACGAGACGGAAGGCGTTCCAGATCTTGTTGTTGAAGTTACGGCCCTGCTCGCAGAGACTCTCGTCGAAGAGAATGTCGTTGCCTGCCGGAGCGGAGAGCATCATGCCCATGCGCACACCGTCGGCACCATACTGCTCGATGAGCTTCAACGGGTCGGGGGAGTTGCCAAGACTCTTCGACATCTTGCGGCCGAGCTTGTCGCGCACGATACCGGTGAAGTAGACATGCTTGAACGGCATCTGTCCACGATACTCGTAACCGGCCATGATCATGCGGGCCACCCAGAAGAAGATGATATCCGGACCGGTGACAAGGTCGGATGTCGGATAATAGTATTTGATCTCGGCATTGTCGGGATGGTTGATACCGTCGAAGACGGAGATCGGCCACAACCAGGAAGAGAACCACGTGTCGAGGCAGTCGCTCTCCTGCTCCAGGTCAGCGGCGGTCAGCGAAGCGTTCTTCTCCTGAGCGAGCTTCAAAGCCTCCTCGGCAGTCTCAGCCACGACGAAGTCGCGCTTGCCGTCGGCTGTTCTGAAGTAATAAGCCGGGATGCGGTGTCCCCACCACAGCTGACGCGAGATACACCAGTCCTTGATGTTCTCCAGCCAGTGGCGATAGGTGTTCTTGTATTTCTTGGGATAGAACTCAATGTCGTCGTCCATCACCGGCGGCAGGGCGATGTCAGCGAAGTGCTGCATCTTCAGGAACCACTGTGTAGAGAGCTTCGGCTCGATAGGCACATTGGTGCGCTCAGAGAAGCCCACCTTGTTGTCATAGTCCTCGATCTTCTCCATCAGTCCGGCACTGGTCAGATCCTTGGCAATCTGCTTGCGCACGTCCATACGGTCCTGACCGACATAGAGGCCGGCAGCCTCGGAGATGGTACCGTCATCGTTGAAGATGTCGATGGTCTCCAAGTGGTGTTTCAATCCAAGCATGTGGTCGTTGACATCGTGAGCCGGAGTAACCTTCAGACAGCCGGTACCGAACTGTATGTCGACATAACCGTCCTCGATGACGGGAATCACACGGCCCACCAGCGGCACGATGACGTGCTTGCCCTTGAGCCACGTGTTTTTCACGTCCTCGGGGTTGATGCACATAGCCGAGTCGCCCATGATGGTCTCCGGACGTGTGGTGGCCACGACAGCGTAGTAGCCTTTCTTGTCCTTATGCATGACGTTGCCCTCGTCCTTGCGCTCAATAGATGCCTGGTCCTCGGGAGCAACATAGTATTTGAGATAATAGAGCTTAGAGTGCTCGTCCTTGTAGATCACCTCCTCGTCGGACAGTGCGGTCTGGGCTTTCGGATCCCAGTTGACCATGCGCACGCCACGATAGATGTAGCCCTTGCGATAGAGGTCGACAAAGACCTTGATGACGCCCTTGGATCGGGTCTCGTCCATGGTGAAGGCAGTGCGGTCCCAGTCGCAGGAGCAGCCGAGCTTGCGAAGCTGCTTGAGGATGATGCCGCCGTGCTCGCGTGTCCAGTCCCAGGCATGCTCAAGGAACTGTTCGCGCGTAAGGTCGGTCTTCTTGATGCCCTGCTCGGCGAGCTTGCCGACAACCTTGGCCTCAGTGGCGATAGAGGCGTGGTCGGTGCCGGGCACCCAGCAGGCGTTCTTTCCCTCCATGCGCGCACGGCGCACGAGGATATCCTGAATGGTATTGTTAAGCATGTGACCCATGTGCAGCACACCCGTCACGTTTGGTGGGGGAATGACGATGGTATAGGGTTCGCGATTGTCAGGCTTGGAGCTGAAAAGTTTGTGGTCCAGCCAGTACTCATACCACTTCGACTCTACTTCTTTCGGGTCGTACTTACTTGCTAATTCCATGTATTCTTATCTTTTATACCTTATTTTATAATTAATGCTGCAAAAGTACGAAAAATCCCCCGAAAATCAGTAACTTTGCATCAAAAAGATAAACGAAGTGCATACACGCGAAGAAAAATTGAGAGCTTTCGGGCGATTGCTCGATGTACAGCACCGCCTGCGCAAGGAATGTCCCTGGGACAAGAAGCAAACCATGGAGAGCCTCCGACCCAACACCATCGAAGAGGTTTTTGAGCTCGCCGACGCTCTGATGCGCCGCGACTACCACGAGGTGATGAAGGAATTGGGCGATGTCATGGAGCATGTCGTCTTCTATGCGCTCATCGGCGACGAGGCCGGGGAGTTCGACATGGCGGACGTCTGCAACCGCGAGGCCGACAAGCTGATGTTCCGCCATCCGTTCATCGACTGGAACAACTCCCAAGGCGACTGGACGATCGACAACGAGCCCTTCTCGGTGTCGGCCACAGACATGACCATCAACGCCAAGGGACAGGTGGTCTACAAAGACAGCGAGGCCGGCGGCTCCCAGGATGCCGACAAGCCCAAGACAGCTGCCGGCGTGGAACAGACGTGGGAACAGATCAAGCAACGTGAGCGCGACGGCAACACCAGCGTACTCAGTGGTGTGCCCGCTGCCCTGCCCTCGCTCATCAAGGCTTACCGCATCCAGGACAAAGCACGCAACGTGGGCTTTGACTGGCAGAAAAAAGAAGATGTCTGGGACAAGGTGAAAGAGGAAATGGGAGAACTGGAGACGGAACTGAAGAAAGAAGACAAAGACAACTCCACCAAGGAGCTGGGCGACTTCCTTTTCAGCGTCATCAATGCCGCACGCCTCTATCATCTCAACCCCGACAACGCACTGGAGCACACCAACCGCAAGTTCATCTCACGCTTCGGATATATCGAACAGAAAGCCAAAGAGCAGGGCAAGAGCCTCAAGGACATGACACTCGGAGAGATGGATGCGCTATGGAACGAGGCCAAAAGCGTGCTGAAAGACGAGTAATACCAGCTAAAAGCAGACTCTGAACTGTTGACGCGGAATATTGATTATCGAACCCTATAAAACGAAAGCAAAATGAAGAAAATCACATTGATATGCCTTGCTGCCCTGGTCACGGCGTTTGCCATGACGGGCTGCAACGGAAAGAGCACAAAGACGACAGCCGGAAACAAAGACTCCGTGAAAGCTGAAGCCACTACAGACTCCACCATCTATGGTGTCTGCGGTGACGGCACGTCCATGAACGTCGTACAGCTGATCACCGATGCCGGCGACAGCATCGAATTTGAGTTGCCACAAACCGACGACGGCACGGACGCCGTGCTCGGCGGACTGCTTGCCGGTGACCGTCTGGCTGTCATTGCTGGTGGAACGATGGACGGCATGAAGGTGGCCAAGAAGGTCATCAACCTCACCACACTGCAAGGTAAGTGGACAAGTCTCGACAAGAACTTCGAAATCCTTGAGGGCGGCACGGTGAAGTCAAACGTGCAAGCTGAGAAAAATCCTTGGACAAGCTGGAAGATCGTCAACGGTGAGCTGGTGCTCAACACCGACACCTTCAGCATCGACCGCCTGGGAGGCGACTCGCTCTATCTCGAGAACCGTCAGGGCATCTTTGTCTATACACGACAGAAATAGATGGAGCCTTTCCTCATACATATCTTAGGCTGTGGCAGTGCCCTGCCCACACTTAGGCACAGTGCTTCCTCGCAAGTCATCGAACTGCGGGGCAAGCTCTTCATGATCGACTGTGGCGAGGGCACGCAACTGCAGATGCGGAAATACCATATCAGCTTCACAAAGATACAGACGGTGTTTATCTCGCATCTCCACGGTGACCACTGCTTCGGACTGATAGGCCTCATCTCCACCATGGGAATGTTAGGACGTACCGCGCCGCTGCATATCTATGCACCGGCAGCAATGGGTCCCTTGCTCGACCTGCAACTGAAGATGTTCTGCACTGGGCTGGAGTTCAACGTCGTCTTCCATCCCGTTGACACCACGAAGCATCAGGTCATCTACGACGACCGAAGCCTGACTGTGGAGTCTCTGCCCCTACAGCACCGCGTGCCCTGCAATGGTTTTCTCTTCCGTGAGAAGGCTACCCTGCCCCACATCCGCCGCGACATGATCGACTGCTACGAGATACCGGTATCGCAGATCAACAACATCAAACTCGGTGCCGACTGGACAACCGAGGACGGCGAGGTCATCCCTAACAGTCGTCTGGTCACTCCTGCCGACAAAAGCCGCAGCTATGCTTATTGCTGCGACACCCGTTTCATCCCTTCGCTCCATCAGCTCATCGAAGGCGTCGACGTGCTCTATCACGACTCCACATACGACAAAAGCATGGAAGAGCGGGCTGCTCTCTACAACCACTCTACGTCAACGCAAGCCGCAATGGTGGCTAAAGAGGCGCACGCCGGACAACTGCTGTTGGGACATTTCAGCGCACGATATGATAACGAGGAGGGCATACTCAACGAGGCAAAGGAGATCTTTCCCAATACACAACTGACAGACGAGGGCATGACGTTCCCTATCTTAGCAAAGAAATAGACAAAGAAATCACAAAAACAGCAACATGGCAAAAATGGGTAAATGGATAGGTGGCTTTCTCGGCTTGATCACCGCCGGACCTCTCGGTGCGTTGGCGGGGTTCGTCTTAGGTGCCATCTTTGATTCAAGCGTAGATGCTGTCAACGCCAACGGCGGTGAGGCTTATGCACAACAGCATGTCTACGAGGGCGAGCGCAATACGTTCCGCTTCTCCCTGCTCGTCCTGGCTTCCTACATCATCAAGGCAGACGGCAAAGTGATGCATTCCGAGATGAATGTGGTGCGCAACTGGTTGAGGGTCAACTTTGGCGAGGTAGCCGTGGAGGAAGGCGAGAGCATCTTGCTGAAACTCTTCGAGCAGCAGAAGCGCCTCGGTGCCGAGGAGTACCGAAGTGCCGTCATCAGCAGTTGTCACCAGCTCCGGCAGAACATGCTCTATGAGCAGCGACTGCAACTGCTCAACTTCCTGGCGATGATCGCGCAGGCCGATGGTGTGGTGACGCCGCAAGAGGTCAGCGCGCTGAAGGAGTGTGCGGTAGGACTGGGACTGAGCGAAGCCGATGTCGACGCCATGCTCAACCTGAAAGACGCTGGCACGAGTCTCGATGCTGCCTATAAGGTCTTGGGCGTGGCACCAACGGCTACAGACGACGAGGTGAAGGCTGCTTACCGGCAACTGGCCTTGAAAAACCACCCCGACCGTGTGGCGACGCTCGGTGAAGACGTCAGAAAAGCAGCAGAGAAGAAGTTCCAGGAGATCAACGCCGCAAAAGAGACCATCTGGAAGGCTAGAGGATTGTAGGACCCTCTCTAGCACTACAGACTCTCTCTAACTCTCCCTAAAAGGGAGAGAATGGCAATACCAGTACTACCTCTGCCGTTTTGACATCATTGATTGGAATATAATAGCAAGGGTAGAACTCTATCAGGAGCAGCTCTTATATTCCGTAGTTTTTCTTACAAAAGTCTGTCAACTTAAACATGCGAAATAGAAAAGTAAAAAAGGCTTTTCCGCTTTCTCAAGTGCATTTTTGCAGCGTTTAGAGATAAAAAGGGTTGTTTGATGTTGTCATCTCGGTTGAATGACCAAGTCATCTCAGTTGAATGACGAGGTCATCTAACTGTTTTCTTCGGGTCAAACAACCGAGATGACAGCTCTTTTTCAAAGTTTTCTTTGTAAAAATCACCGATATCTATATACTACGAGCGATTCATTTTTATAACTGTCTGATTATTTGTTAGTTATAAAAAGATCGATTTTTTCGCAGAAATCAAGGTCAAAGGAGGTGCTGATGGAAAAGAATCGATTCTCAGTGCCTCTAAAATGTCACTTTATAAGACAATATAGACTACGAACACACGTCGCAGCCCCCTGAGTCAGACAGAAAGCTATCTATAGGTGAAGAACGACCCACCATCTGACTGAGCGTATTTTCTGACGAGCTCCTGGATGTACTGTGCGTTGGCAACCACTTGACTCTCATCGCCATCATAGCCATTGATGAGCACGACGAGATGGGTTGTGGACAGACCTATCTTGGTCCGCTCATTGTCGGAAGTAGGTGTCCCCACTCCACCCTTGGCATCGCGGTAGACGGGCAGTCCCGCAATGTTGATCATGCCACGGCCGATTCCCTCGTAAGGTTCACCTTCCCGGCCCACGCCGAGCGTCAGCGTGTCACCCTGGAACTTATCCGCGTCGAAGCCTCCAATACTGTAGCCATAGCGGATGCTCGCCAAGTTGACGAGATCCACCAAGGTATCGATCTGATAGAGATCCTTGCCCTTGAGCTGCCGGCGTATCAGGGCCTCAGCGGCAGGACGGTAGCGCGAGGGATCCTTGCCACAAGCACGGTAGACGCGTCGCGTGGCTTCGATACCGGAAATAGCCTTCAGCGTCTCGGTGCTCAGAACCTCGCGATAGTGCTCACCCAAAGCATTGATCTCTTGCCACAGCTCAGCGCAATAGGGCGAGTTCTTTACCTGCGCTTCTACGCAAGCCCCTACGAAATTAGGACAAACGTTCTCTATCTCTTTTGAAACTATGATTTTCATCTTTTCTCTTTCTTAAATGACTCTTGCTATTTCTTATAAAGGTCAGCATGTGTACCTGTATCCATAAGATAAAGCGTCAACTCTTTGTCATTCTGATCCCACAATAGAATCCAGTCTGGCGTGATATGGCATTCCCAAATACCTTTCAATTTGCCATGTAATTGATGTGGCAAATACTTCTCAGGCAGACAACCGTTTTTTTCGAGCAGGTTATATACATCATCAAATAACGACATGTCATAACCACGTTTCTTGCAGAGCTTATACGATTTCTTGAAAGACGAGGAGAAATAGATTTTGTATTTCATTCGTCAAGCCATTTTTTTGCGTTCTCCAAGGAGTCGAAGGAATAAATCTTTTCCTTTCCGCTCCTCACTGCCTTGATATGCTTGACGACATCCTCCTTTAATTCTTCTGAGGTCTCTTCCGATTTTAGTCTTTTCACGAAAGCCTTGCGAACGGCCTTGGGCTGACTCTTGAAAAGTGCCCAAAGAGCATCTAATGTTGAAATCTGAGTATTTGAAACTTGCAATGTAGCCATAACTATTCCTTTCTGATGCAAAAATAAAAATAAAATTCCAAAGTAGCAAACCTATGACAAAATAAAAAGGAATGAAATGGATTTTTATTTTGCATTCCCGAGTGCAGCGCAACTTATCTGAGATCTATACAGTAGACGAGGGGAATGACAAAATAAAAAGAGAGCAAAAAAGCTACAAATAAAGTTGGAAGTCTCGTAGAAAAAACCTAATTTTGCAAACAAAGTAGATTATATAATGTGGAGATATGGAGAAAAACTTATCAGACATCTCTTTAAGAAACGGACAGAAAGCCAACCTATACGTGTTGTCCTTGAGTCCAAAATACAGGCCGATCGCGACAGAAGCGATATTCGAGTGTTTGAGACTGGGGTATCCTCTCAACGATATGGAGATTACGAGCAAGGCACGAGAGCTGCAGCGCAAGAGATTGAAGGGGAACGCCTGATTTCCATAGCCAAAGACTATGGCTTATTCATACCCAAATTAGAATGGAGTAAGTTTGGTGACCGCAAGCGACTCCCTTCCGGAGAGAGCATTGTTTATCTCAATGAAGAAGGGGACACTATTACCAAGATCCGCAATCCTTTCGCCAAGGCAGTTATCAAAAATATCCATGCACAAGATGTCATCTATGAACATTTGATCCATAACATTCTTTTCCCATCGACAAGCTATAAGTTTATTGGAATTAGCGAAGATACTGATGGCGTGAGGATTATCCTCCAACAACAATATCTTCCAAAGAAGTTCTCTACTCCAAGCCAAAAAGATATTGATGACTATCTACTGAAAGGATTAGGACTAAATATCGAAGACAGATATTTTTATGCTAACGAATACATTGCAATTACGGATGTATCCGCTGATGGAGATAATGTGCTATCTGACAATGAGCACCTGCTCTTTATCGATCCTATCATAAAGTTCAAGCAACCGGCAATAGTTGTTCTGAATCATTATTACGAAGAAATACAAGGTTCATTGAGATGAACAGCAAGAAAAACAACGAAACAACGGGCATACCGATTTTTTTTGCTAACTTTGTAATCAGAAAGCCTACTAAAGTAGGTTACGACCATATCACGATCTTATGACGAAGACAGAAGAAATGAAGGCTTTGATTGAGCAACTCAACAAAGCCTCCGACGCATACTATAACGGCCGCGAGGAGCTGATGACCAACTATGAGTGGGACGCACTCTTCGACCGGCTCACCCGACTGGAACAGGAGACGGGCACTGTGCTGGAGGGTTCTCCTACCCATCACGTCTCCGCCGACACGCTCACAGGACAGAAAGAAGCCCACGAATATCCGGCTCTCTCTCTGGCAAAAACCAAGAAGCCCGAGGACTTGGTGAAGTGGGCTGAGATGAAGCCCATCTGGCTCTCCTGGAAACTCGACGGACTCACCTTGGTAGCCACCTACGACAACGGGCGGCTGACAAAACTCGTCACACGCGGCGACGGACATATCGGCACCAACATCACGCACCTGGCTTCCGCCATCAGCGGTGTATTGCCCAAGATCGACTACAAGAGCCACACGGTCATCCGTGGCGAATGTGTCATCAGCTACCACGACTTTGAGCAGTTCAACATGGAGAGCGACGAGGAATATGCCAACCCACGCAACCTCGCCTCGGGCTCACTCACGCTCAAGGATATCGACGAGGTGCGCCAGCGCCATCTGCAGTGGATACCCTTCACTTTGGTACACTGCGACGACGACATCCCTTCCTGGGGACAACGCATGGACTGGCTCAAGCGACTCGGCTTCCATCCCGTGGAGCACGAACTCATTGAGCAACCGTCGCTGGATCATATCGAGGATGCCATCAACCGTTGGACCCAAAAGGTGGAAGCAATGCCCTACCCCGTCGACGGACTCGTCATCGCCTACGACGACAACGACTATGCGCAGACTGGATCGGTCACCGGCCACCATGCCACACGCGCGGGCTATGCCTTTAAATGGGCCGACGAGAGCGCACTGACCGAACTGGATCATATCGAATGGAGTTGTGCGGCCTCGACGATCTCGCCCGTGGCTGTCTTCCGGCCAGTACAGCTCGAGGGCACCACGGTGAAACGGGCCTCGCTGTGCAACATCAGCGAGTGCGAGCGACTGGGCATTGGCGACAAGGGCACGAAACTCGAAGTCATCAAAGCCAATAAGATCATCCCGAAAGTCATCAGCGTCAGAGAGAAAGTCGGTGAGTTGCAGATTCCCGGACAATGTCCCGTGTGCGGACATCCCACCTTGGTGACCACCAGTGAGGCCAGCGGCACACGCACCCTACACTGTACCAACCCCGCCTGTGCGGCCAAGAAACTGAAAAAGTTTGCCCGCTTCGTATCGAAAGAAGGCGTGAACGTCGACGGCATCTCTGAGCAGACGCTGGCTCGCTTCATCAACTTAGGATGGGTGACGCGCTATGGCGACATCTTCCGCTTGGGCGACTATGCCCAGCAGATGGCCCATCTCGACGGCTTCGGCGCCAAGTCGGTCTCCAACCTGATGGCTTCTCTCGACAAAGCCCGCAACGTGGAGGCACGCCAACTGCTCTACGCGCTTTGCATCCCACTATGTGGCAAGGATGTCTGCCAGCGGTTGCTCTCGGCCTACAACCTGAAAGCCCTGGTCGACATCGCCACCAACGACGGCGGACTCTTCGGCGGCAGTGAGCAACTGGCAATGATTCCCGGCATCGGACCGGAAAAGTCGGCATCGTTCACTGCCTGGTTCCGCAATGCCGACAACAAGCGTGACTTCGACGACCTCATGGACCAACTCCACGTCACAGAGTCGTCGACAGCGCCCACCGGCAACCTTTGTCAAGGCCTGACCTTCGTCATCACGGGCGACGTGCACCACTATAAGAACCGGGCTGAGCTCAAGGCGTATATCGAGAGCCAAGGTGGAAAAGTCACAGGATCTGTCAGCAAGTCGACAAGCTTCCTGATCAACAACGACAACACGAGCACCAGCGGCAAGAACAAGAAAGCCCATGAACTCAACACGCCAATCATCACCGAGGATGAGTTTATCAGTAGGTTCACCGAAGGATGACGCCCGGCAGAAACAGCATTTCAACCCTAACAACGAATCAAAAACAACAGACATAGCATATTACAGACACCATGAGAATAGATATCATTACCGTATTGCCAGAGATGATTGAAGGCTTTGTCCACGAGTCGATATTGGCACGTGCACAGAAAAAAGGCTTGGCCGAGATCCATCTCCACAACCTGCGCGATTACACACTCGACAAATGGCGCCGTGTCGACGACTATCCCTACGGCGGCTTTGCGGGTATGGTGATGCAGATAGAGCCCATCGACCGCTGCATCTCAGCCCTGAAGGCAGAACGGGACTACGACGACGTGATCTACGTCACACCCGATGGTGAGAAGTTCAACCAGCATATCGCCAACGACATGTCGCTGCAACAAAACCTCATCATCCTTTGCGGACACTACAAGGGCATCGACCAGCGCGTGCGCGACCACTTCATCACGCGCGAGATCAGCGTGGGTGATTTTGTGCTCACCGGCGGCGAACTGGCAGCAGCCTGCATCGCTGACGCTGTGGTCAGACTGGTGCCCGGCGTGATCAGCGATGATCAGAGTGCCCTCTCGGACTGCTTTCAGGACGACTTGTTGGCGGCACCGATCTACACACGCCCCGCTGACTACAAAGGATGGAAGGTGCCCGACATCCTGCTGAGCGGCAATGAGGCTAAAATCAAACAATGGGAAATGGATCAGGCCATGGAGCGCACAAAACGCTTGCGTCCCGACCTGCTGAAGAAATAACAGAAAGCGCCATCCGGTTACGAGTTGTGCAACCGGATGGTGTTGATTCCTATGTCTACCTTTTCGTCGTCAGCCAACGACTGAACAGCAGCGGTGACCGTGTCTTTGTCGAAATGGAGAGAACGAAGAACGGAAAGATCGTGGGGATCTCCGTCGGACAGGAGGTCGAGAATCTGACGTGGCAAAGCAGCCACCCGCTGACGATAATCCTTGCGATGCTGTACGCAGACATCGCATTGTCCGCAATCGTCTTCCGTCTCCTCACCGAAATAGGCCAACAGCTGACGGCTACGGCACTCCTGATCGTTGAGGACATAGTCCATCATCGCTTTGAGCCGCTGCTCGTATTTCTGTTTCCGGTCCTCATAGACATGAGGTGGGATAACAACATCCTCAATGCTGACGCGGTCCTGAAGATAGGTGATCTGAGGAATATGGCGGTTGGGGATGAAGTGGATGATGTGCTTGGCACTCATCGTCTTCAACACCAAATAGGTCTGTTGCTCGCTCAACTGCGTGCGCTCTGCGACCTCGTTTAAATCAAAAAAGGCATAGCGCGTAAAGATACCATCGCACAGTCGCAACAAGACAGTGAGGACAAGATCCTCTTGGGCTGGCAGACGCAGACGATAGAGTTCGTCACGGCTGACCAGAATCCTCACCCGCGAGACACTGTCCGGCTCGGAATTGTAATCGATGTAGCCGGCATATTGCAATAGCTGCAAGGCGGAAGGCACCATGAAAGGCGACAGGTGATAGGATGCGCAGAACTTGTCGATATTGAAAAGAAACGTGTGTCCAGCCCCACTGCCAACGCCGACCTGATAGAAATATGCCAAACGCTCATACACGTCGGCAATCTTCTCCTTGGGCGGAAAGTTCATCTCCACACGCTTGAGCATCATACGCTGATCCGCCTGATCGTCCCACAACAGCACCGCATAGGATTTCTGCCCGTCTCGCCCTGCCCTACCGGCTTCCTGAAAGTAGGCCTCAATGGCATCGGGACAATCGAAATGAACGACCAGACGCACGTCGGGTTTGTCGATGCCCATGCCAAAAGCGTTGGTGGCAACCATCACCCGCACCTCGTCGCGCGTCCATTTTTCTTGCCGCTCGTCTTTGTCCTGAGGCTCCAGACCGGCATGATAATATGTAGAGGAAATACCGTTCTCGCAAAGGAAGGTAGACAGCAGTCGGCTCTTCTCACGGCTACGGACATAGACAATGGCACAGCCTGGAACATGCCGGAGGATATGCACCAGCTCTTTCTGCTTGTCGACGGTGGGACGTACCACATAGATGACGTTCTTCCGGACAAAACTCATCTTGAAGAACCGCTTGTCCTTGAAAGCCAACCGGTCCATAATGTCATGGACAACAGCCGGCGTGGCCGTGGCAGTAAGGGCCAGTACGGGTACGCCGGGCTTGACCTGCCGGATGTCTGCAATCTTGAGATAGGAAGGACGAAAGTCGTAGCCCCACTGGCTGATACAATGAGCCTCGTCGACCGTGATGAAGCTCACGGGAATGCGCTTGAGCTTTTGAAGAAACAAAGGACTGCCGAGACGCTCGGGCGAGACATAGAGCAACTTCAGCCCGCCAAAGATAGCATTTTCCAACGTCGCGACAATCTTGCTGCGCGACATGGAGGAATAGATGGCTGCCGCCTTGATGCCGTTGGCCTGAAGATGGGCGACCTGGTCTTTCATCAAGGCGATCAGTGGCGTGATGACTATGCAGACGCCATCAGCAGCCAAGGCTGGTACCTGGAAGGTGATGGACTTTCCACCACCCGTCGGCATCAGTCCCAACGTGTCGTGTCCGCTGCCAATGCTGTCTATGATGTCGCGCTGAATGCCGCGAAAGTCGTCATAGCCCCAATAACGCTGAAGAATTTCACGATACTTGTCCAATGTTCAAGCTCCAACTCTTTACCTCTCAATTATTTACCCTTATGCCACAAGGCAGTTACTCGCTCTTGCGTGGCCGGATATCCTCGATCTGCAACTGCACTTGGTTGCGCTTGAAGACATTGTCCTCAATGGTATAGGCAATGTCAAACGACCGCCGTGACTTGATATAGCGTGCAGACGCACTCTGGCCAAAGGCGATGCCGTTGACCACAACCCCCGACTTGGAGTCGACAAGCTCCAGTTTGATATGTTCCTGCGAGCGACCTACAACCTTGCTCGTGCCATAGTCGTAGACACCAAGCGTGCAGAACACCGGTTTGGGATTGCTCGGACCGAACGGCGAGAAGCGCTTGAGGTCGTTATAGAGTTTCTTGGTGATGTCCTTGAAGTCGATGATCGCGTCGATCCTGAGATAGGCCTCGATTTGCTCGGGCTGGATATGCTCCTCGACATATTTCTGGAAACGCTTGCGGAATGTGGGAATGTCGGCCCAGCGCAAGGTAAGTCCGGCGGCATAGGTGTGCCCTCCGAAATTGATGAGCAGGTCACGGCAGCTCTTAATGGCCGAATAGATGTCGAAACCCATCACCGAGCGGGCTGAGCCTGTCGCAAGGTCACCGTCACGCGTAAGAACAACTGTTGGCCGGAAATAGATCTCTGTCAGTCGGGAAGCCACAATGCCGATGACGCCTTTTTTCCAGTGCTCATCATACAGGACGATGCTTGACTGATGTTTCTGGCTTTCCAGACGCGAGACGATCTGGTTGGCATCTTCGGTCATGTGCTTGTCGATGTCCTTGCGCTGCTCATTGTACTCATTGATATGCTTGGCCTTGCGCAGTGCCTCGTTGATGTCTTTCTCCACGAGCAGGTCCACGCTTTCCTTACCGTTCTCCATACGTCCGGAGGCATTGATACGCGGTCCGATCTTGAAGACGATATCGCTCATGGAGATGTCGCGGCCGCTGAGTCCACAGATGTCGATGATGGCTTTCAGGCCCACACTGGGATTCTGATTGAGAATCTTCAGTCCATGGAAAGCGAGAATGCGGTTCTCATCAACCACCGGTACCATATCGGCTGCAATGCTCACGGCACAAAAGTCCAGCAAAGGAATAAGCCGGGAGAAGGGAATGCCATTGTTCTTGGCAAAAGCCTGCATAAGCTTGAAGCCCACACCGCAACCACAGAGTTGCTTGAAAGGATAAGGGTCGTCGGCGCGCTTGGGGTCGAGGATGGCCACAGCGGGAGGCATCTCCTCATCGGGCACATGGTGGTCGCAGATGATGAAGTCGATACCCAACGACTTGGCATAGGCGATCTCCTTGACAGCCTTTATGCCGCAGTCAAGAATGATCACCAGTTTCACGCCTGTCCGCTGGGCATACTCCAGTCCCTTGCGACTGATGCCGTAGCCCTCATCGTAGCGATCAGGGATATAATAGTCTATATTGGAATAGAACTGCTGTAAAAACTTATAAACCAAAGCCACCGCAGTGCATCCGTCAACATCATAGTCACCATAGACGAGCACCCGCTCTTTGCGGCCCATCGCATCATTGAGTCTGTCGACCGCCGCGTCCATATCCTTCATGCGGAAAGGATTGATCAGGTCGGCCAACTGAGGCTTGAAGAATTGCTTGGCTGCACTCTCTGTGGTGATGCCACGCTTGACGAGAAGCTGGGTAAGCAAGGGACTCATGTTGAGTTTCTCGCTCAGTTCGCCCGCCAAACGGAGTTCATCAGATGTAGGTGGCACATACTTCCATTTGAAATGCATTTTAAATATTTCTTTTTCTGCTTCAAAGATACAAATTTTCTTGCTGAACAGCAAAAAAACTATAGAAAAAGTATAAGGAAGGATGGAAATGAGGATAGCAGCAGTGCGGCTCGATGAAAGAAAGCCGACTGGCGAAAACAGAAATCCGCCTCTTCACACTGCGGTGAAAAGGCGGATGGTATGACTTAAGATCTTAATTGATCAGATGTTGCACTTCTTGCGGATGTCCTTAGGCACACCGTTTTTGTTGACCATGAAGTCCATGGTGTTGGCGATGATGAAGTTCTTGGTCATATACCAGATGCCGTCATAGTCGCCGCTCTTGCCCCAAGAGTTCTTTACCATGTAGTACTCCTTGCCATTCTGATCCTTGGCGATACCGAAGATCAGCATGCCGTGGTCGTCGGTGAGCTCCCAGTCGTCGAAGCGCTCCTGACGCTGCTTTTGTGTAGGCACGACCTCCGGAACGTTAACACCGAGAGAGTCTACAATACTTTTCTTCTTGGCAGGAGTGAGTTTCAGCCAACGGGCCATGTCACTGCCCTTCATGTTCTCGAGCTTCTTCTCGTCGACATTGTATGCGAGTCCCTTGCGGGTGAAGCCTTCCTCACTGACGTCGCCGCCCCAAGCAATCGTATAGCCGTTCATGATGGCATTGTCGAGGATCTTCTGGAGATCGTCGATAGGCACGTTCCATGTCAGAGGATTGCGCCAATTGTCCTGCACCTCTACGGCGAACTGTGTCCAGAAAGGATGATGGGAGAAAGAGGTGAAGCTCACATAGTTATTCCAGTCAAGACCAAGGGAAGCAGCGAAAGTCTTCGGCGTGTAGGTCTTGCCCTCGTAGGTGAACTGCTCAGGGCACTTGCCAAGATAAGCGTCGAGAATGCCTTGCAATCCTACCTTCCACTGGCTGGAGATCTTCTTCAGGCTGCTCTTGGCAACGCTCTGCACGTAGGGAGTCATCACAGAGAAGAACTCACCGAAGTTGTTGAGCGAGTCGCCATAGAGACTGCCGGGGAAAGGCATGGCTTTTTCCGGGCAGATGCCGTAATGCTCGAGGCAATAGAGAGGGTCGTAGGTACTGCCACCCTCAGAGAACTGGCAGTCGCCATGCAGGCGCACAACCTGGATAGCACGGTCCATATATGTCTTGTTGGCCACAAAGCTCTCGCAAAGATCATAGGTCTTGCCTGTGGCCTTGAGAATCTCTGACTCGAAATAGCTCAGCGTGGAATAGTCCCAACACGTACCTGAGCGGTTCTGATCCTTGATGGAAGTGATCGGGTTCTTCTTGACAACAGTGAACACCGGTTTGTTGGGATTAACACTGTCTTTTTTCTCAGCGTGTGCACCTAATGTGAACACTGCAAGTAAAGCCAATACAATTGTTTTCTTCATCTTTTTCCTTTTGGTTGACTTGTCTTAATGTTGTTACTTGTAATTCTCTCTATAGTCTTTTCTATATTAGCGGTTCTCAGCCATGAAGGCTTCCACATCCTTGGGATGGTAAGGAATGCGATCTTTGCCTATGAAGCGGCAACCATCATCGGTGATGAGCAGATCGTCCTCAATACGGATACCACCGAAGTCCTTATAGGTCTCCAACTTGTCGAAGTTGATGAACTCCTTGCAGTGGCCGCTGGCTTTCCAGTCATCGATCAGTGCGGGAATGAAGTAGATACCCGGCTCGTCGGTGACGACAAAGCCTTTTTGCAAGCGGCGCCCTAAGCGCAGGCAGTTGGTGCCAAACTGCTCAAGGTTAGGACGAACTTCCTCGTCGAAACCTACATTGATCTGGTCGAAGCCCTCCATATCGTGCACGTCCATACCCATCATGTGGCCAAGTCCATGGCACATGAACATGGCGTGAGCACCGGCGCGAACAGCTTCTTCGGTGTCGCCTTTCATCAGACCGAGCTCTTTCAAACGGTCGGTCATCAAACGGCAAACGGCGAAGTGAACATCCCACCACTTCACACCAGGCTTGGCTACCTGAAGTACGTAGTCGTGGCAAGCCTCTACGATGGAATAGATCTCGAGCTGACGCTGGTCGTAGTGACCGCTCACTGGAGAGGTACGGGTGTTGTCGGAGCAATAGTTGTTGATCGTCTCGGCACCGGCGTCGCAAAGCATCAGACGGCCAGCCTCCAACTTGTTCATCGAGGGAGAGCCGTGCATGATCTCGCCATGCTGTGTCAGGATGGTAGCAAAACTGACCATAGAACCCAGTCCGTTGGCGATACCGTCGAGAGCACCGGCAATTTCTTGCTCTGTGATACCCGGGCGGCACATCTTCATGGCTGTCGTGTGCATCTTATAGCCAATGACGGCGGCACGCTCCAATTCCTCGACTTCTTCATCAGTCTTCACAGAACGCATCTTCACGATAGCCTTGATCAAGTCCATGGAAGCACTCTCTTTCTGCTGATTGGGATGGATGCCGAGCAGATCGAATATCTGAATCTTTATGTCTGCACGGTAAGGCGGCAGGAAATGGATGCGGCGCTTCTGACGCATGGCATCGTTGCAGATGGTCTTCAGCGACTTCATCGGCGCAGAGTTCTTCACACCGACCTGCTCTGCCATGTCGTGTACACTTTCTACAGAACCATACCATACGATATCGTCGATACTGATGTCGTCGCCGATGAGTGTCTCAATATCATTATCCACATCAATGACACCCACGAGTCCGTCACGGTTCAGACCGAAATAATACAGGAATGATGAATCCTGACGGAAAGGATGGTATCCGTTGTTGGGAAAGTTGGCGGGAGAATTATTGTTGCCGAAGAGGATAATCACTCCACTCTTCACAAGCTTTTTGAGTTCAGCACGACGACTGACATAAGTTTCTTTGCTATACATAGACAATGAATTTAATATTCATTGCAAAGTTACTAATTATTCACTTAAATTGCGTAACTTTGCAATTAAAATTAAATGTTTTTATGCAAATTGATACGAATACAGGATTGGTGCTCGAAGGCGGCGGTATGCGCGGCGTCTTCACAAGTGGCGTCTTGGACGCTTTCATGAAGCACGAGGTATGGTTTCGCTATGTCGTCGCGGTGTCTGCCGGTGCTTGCAATGGCATGAGTTATATCTCACGCCAACCCCGGCGTGCGCGCATCTCGAACATCGACTATCTGACAAGATATAACTATATAGGCATCAAGCATCTGGTCACGCAAGGCTGCATCTTTGACCGGGAATTGCTATACGACCGTTTCCCTAATGAGCTGTTGCCCTTTGACTATGACGAATACTTCCGCCATGCCGACGGTTTCGAAATGGTGGCGACAGACTGCGCGTCGGGTCATCCTGTCTATCTCAAGGAGACACACGACCGGCAACGGGCCTGCGACATCGTGAAGGCTTCCAGCAGTCTGCCCTATGTGAGCAAGATCGTTTGGGTGGACGGGCGGCCGCTGCTCGATGGAGGTATCATTGACTCTATACCCGTGATGCGGAGTATAGAAGCCGGACACGCCACCAACGTGGTCATCTCTACCCGTAACTATGGATTCAGAGAACTGGGCAAAGACCGGAAAATACCACCCTTTGTCTACCGCAACTACCCTCGGCTGCGTTTGGCACTCAGCCATCGCATCCGGGCATACAACCAACAGCTGCAACTCATCGAGGACTTGGAGCACGAAGACCGTATCATCTGCATCCGGCCACGGAAGCCCATGCAAGTGAGAAGAATAGAGAAGGACGTGGAGAAACTCGAAGCCCTCTATGAGGAAGGATTCGCTCTGGGTGAACAGTTTTGCGAAACTTATGGCAAGTACATCCGCGAAGAGCCCTCATCTAAGACAAAGTAACATAGGAACAAATTAATGGATAAGACATGGTTAATTCATGAAGATTCAATGTTCAAAAAAGAACTTAATGCTCATGACCCAAGCATTCTAAGCGGAACAAAAGCTTTCTGTGATAAAGACTAAAAGGGCAGGCTACGATTTCATAGCCTGCCCCTTATGTTTTTCAGAGCCTGAACAGATGTTCAGTCTCTATTGTATTCAATGAAGAATATTCATTGCACTCACGGAAGAATATCCAGTGCATTCATGGAAGACTCGCCGATACTATTCTGCTTTCTTGCCTTTGGCATCGGCATTCGTCTTGTCGGAAGTGAAGAGCTCCTTGATGCCGCCGATGCTTCCGAGCAGGTTCGTGGCCTCGTAAGGCAGGTAGACCGTCTTGGTGCGGTCACCCTCCGCTACATTCTGCATCATCTGGATGTACTTCTGTGCCAATAAGTAGTTAGCCGGATTGGTACTCTTTCCTACTGCTTCCGTAATCTTTTCGATAGCGACAGCCTCAGCCTCTGCCTTGCGCACACGAGCCTGAGCCTCACCTTCGGCACGAAGGATCGCCTGCTGCTTGTCGGCCTCCGCGCGGTTGATCGTTGCCGCTTTCTCACCTTCAGACCGCAGAATATCGGCCTGTTTCTTACCTTCAGAGGTAAGGATGGTGGCTCGCTTATCACGCTCTGCCTGCATCTGCTTTTCCATCGCCTGCAAAACGCTCTGTGGCGGAATGATATCCTGAAGCTCCACACGGTTGACTTTGATGCCCCACTTGTTGGTAGCGTCGTCGAGTACACCACGCAACTTGGTGTTGATCGTGTCGCGGGATGTCAACGTCTGATCCAGTTCCATCTCACCAATGATGTTTCGTAAAGTGGTCTGCGTGAGCTTCTCAATGGCATTGGGCAGATTGTTGATCTCATAAACAGCCTTGAAAGGATCCACAATCTGGAAATAGAGCAAGGCATTGATCTGCATCTGGATATTGTCCTTGGTGATGACATTCTGCTTGTCGAAGTCGTAGACCTGCTCTCGCAAGTCTATGTTGTTGCTGTAGACATAGCGTCCGCGCACCAACGTGCAAATGACTTTTGCACGGTCGATAAAAGGAATGATGATGTTGATACCGGGCTTCAACGTGGCATAGTACTTTCCCAGTCGCTCAATAATCTTGGTTTCACTCTGTGGAATGATGACGATGGCCATCTTGGCAAAGATAAGCGCAAGGACGATAAGTCCTATCAGTACGTAAGTTGCAATCATAGGGTTATTGTTGTTTTATGGGTTAAACTTATTATGAACAGCCTGCAGAGACCAAGCGGAAATATTGCCCGGACCTACTCCTCATTAATATATGTCATGCTACTCCTTATTATATATAGTATACTACAGCGCGATAAGCCACATTCTTGCGAAACAGATTGCATTCATCTCTGCTATATTTCATAACCATATGGATAAGGCATAGCATTTTCCTACACCATCAGGCAGTATCGCCACAAGCTGATTTTGATATTAATCTTCTTTCGCGGCAACCTCAACGGTCACGACGATGCTCTCGCGTGCAACGACTTTCACAATAGTTCCTTTGTCGATGTTGCTTCCATCTTTGCTCACTGCGCGCCACTCGTCACCATCAATTTTGACGTACCCGGGCTTTTCCGCGGTGATCGGCTCTATCACAACGCCCTCACGACCCAAAAGCGCATCGGCATTACTTCTGCGGTTACGACGGTCGGTATGCAGATATTTCACTACTACCGGACGCACACAGAACACACAGAGACAGGAAAAGATGACAAAGACCAACACCTGTGCCCATAAAGGAATGCCGAAAAATGAGGAGACAATAGCCCCGGCAGCTCCTACTGCAAAGCAGAGCAAGTAGAAGGTACCGGAAGACACTTCCAATATCAACGCAAGGACACAAACCAGCGTCCATAGCAGCCATAAGTTTTCAGAAAGATAATCTATCATAGTCATAGAGATTGTTTTCTGAAGGTAAAATTAAGAAAAAAAATCGATATCCCCTACATTTCGCTAAAAGAATTATGTGCAACTTAAGATTAATTCATAACTTTGCAATAACTGAACGGATAAATCATCAAAAAAGAAGGCTATGACAAGTATTTGGAGAAAGTTTTTTGGATTCACTGACGAAGAACATGAAGGAGAAACCTACGAGGAAGCCGTGCAAAGAGCCAAGAAACTTTTGCACGAAGAAAACTACGAGGACGCGTGCCGTATCCTGAGATATGCAGAAAAGCAACACCATGCCGAGGCAATGTATTACCTGGCATGGTGCTATTGGAACGGGACCGGCGTGCGCGAGGATGCGGGACATGCGCGGCACCTATGGAAAGTTTGCGATGCGATGGGCTTCAAAAAAGAGCATCCGGAATAAGACTCTCTATACTTCTTGCCCAAGCAACATAGCACTAAATCTTCTATTTGCGGCGACGTGACTTGCGGCTCTTGGAAGAGGTCGTACTCTTTTTGGCAGTAGTGTGAGCAGTCTGATAAGCCTGATAATATTTCAAAGCCTCAGGCATCTCCTGCTGCAAGGCCGCAATACGTTTTGCATCGCTTGGGTGATCGCTCAGGAAATCATTGGTATTGTTATTGCCTTGTGACATGCGCTTCCAGAAAGGAATGGCCTCCTGGGGATTGTAGCCAGCCATAGCAGCAAAGACAAGTCCCATGTGATCAGCCTCGCTCTCATCATCACGGCTATACTTCAGATTGGCAAAAGAAAAGCCCTGCTGCATGACACTCGTGGCAACATTGGTGAGATCACCGGCTCCCAGCACACTGCCAAGGATGTTGACCCCCTGAGTAGCATACTGCTGACGGATCTGCTTCGACATCTGTTCGGCAGAATGCTTAGCCACTGCGTGAGCGATCTCATGACCGAGAACGATGGCCAATGATGCCTCGTTCTGGGTATAAGGCAGCAAGCCTTCATAAACTACTATTTTTCCGCCAGGCATACAGAAGGCGTTGGCTTCCTTGCTCTGCACAAGATTGAACGACCAAGAGAAGTTCTTCACCTCATCGGCAGCACCGTGTGAGGTCAAATAACTCTCTACAGCAGTAGCCAGCCGCTGGCCGACACGCTTTACCATGGCAGTGTTTGTTGCATCCGTAGAGACCTTGGCGGACTGCATAAATTTCTGATACTCTTGATTACTCAAACTGAGAACCTGTTGGTCAGTGACCAAAAGATTGTGCTTGCGACCGGTGATAGGCACGGTCTGCGTGGTTCCACATGCCGACACGAACAAGGCTGTCAGCATAGAAAAGAGGAAAAACTTGATTTTCTTCATAGTTACATAATATATATCAATTACTAACTGCAAAGTTAGAGATTAATCAGTTATCAACAAAAAGAAACCTTGAATATTTTATAATTTTAGCCAACTGAAATCGATTGCACAGCGTATTGTGCAAAAAAAGATAACTTTTTCATTTTCATATTTAGAAATATCGTATCTTTGCAACAGAAAAAAGAAAACAATAGATTATTCAAGAATAAGCAAGTTAGTTAGGTAGTTTTTCATATAGGTAGTTATTAGGTATTTGATGATTGGTTAGGTTAATTGATGTATTAGTCAAGAAAGGTAGAGATTGTTTTTAGGTACCAAAAGACGGCAGTTATCCAAGTGGGATGACTGCCGTCTTTTGCTTTTCTGCTATTCTTACCCTCTAAGTGTCAGAGAATTATATCCTCTTCTTACTAAAAAGCTGATGACCATTTGGCTCACTGCCGTTTCTTCCCGGCAGCATTAGGCAAATGGTCATCAAGGCAAATAGGAGTATTAGATATGTACTGTCTTGTTGAGCAGATAATTATCCAGCAACACCATCGCCGCCATTGACTCCACAATAGGCACTGCACGTGGTAGCACACAGGGATCATGACGACCTTTGGCTTGCAAAACAGTTGCGCAACCGTTTGCATCAACTGTATTTTGACTGCGTAATAGTGTAGCTACGGGTTTGAAAGCTACGCGGAAGTATATATCCTGTCCATTTGAGATGCCGCCTTGGATGCCTCCACTGTTGTTGGTACGCGTAGTAATTTGCCCATGATGAGCGACAAAGACATCGTTTTGCTGACTGCCGCGCTGACTGACGCCGTCGAAGCCTAAGCCATATTCAAAGCCTTTCACTGCATTGATACCGAGCATTGCAGCTCCCAGCTGAGCATGCAGCTTGTCAAACTCTGGCTCGCCAAGCCCCACAGGACAGCCTTTGATGACACAGGCGATCACTCCTCCGATGGTGTCGCCGTCGGCTTTGACCTCTCTGATCAAGGCCTCCATCTGCTGCGCTTTTTCCAGATCCGGACAGCGCACGATGTTGGAATCGATCTGAGAAAGGTCGTAATGGGTGTAGTCGCCTTCCAACTTGATGTCACCGACTTGTGTCGTGTAGGCCTGGATAGTGATACCCAACTGTTGCAAAGCCAGCATGGCCAAGGCACCACCGACACAACGGCTGATCGTGATGCGGGCAGAAGAACGCCCGCCTCCACGGGGATCACGCAGTCCATATTTGTTGTAGTAGGTATAATCGGCATGAGAAGGACGAAACAAATCCACCATATTGTTATAGTCGGAAGATCGCTGATTTGTGTTCCGGACCATGAAGCCAATCGGCGTTCCCGTCGTCTTGCCCTGGTAGACACCACTGAGCAGCTCCACGTGGTCGGGCTCTTTGCGCTGCGTAGTGATCTGACTCTGCCCCGGACGACGCCGGTCTAATTGATGCTGAATGAAATCCATGTCCACCTCTATGCCAGCCGGCATCCCGTCAATAATACCTCCTACAGCCTCACCATGACTTTCACCAAAAGTCGTCAAAGTGAATATATTACCAAACGTGTTCCTCATTGTTGTTCTTTCTTTTTGGTTTTATATCACCATACTCCTATATATAATAGGTGTCTCGTGACTATCTAACAGATTCCTCCTTATTGTCTGATCGTTTACTCCTTATTATATAATAGGTCACTCCTTATTATATAGGAGCGTATACACCTTATTATATATAAGGAGCAGGGCAAGATCTCTGATGAAAAAAATGCTTCCGGTCATCAAAGGACCGCTTAATGACAGTGTCCGCATCCTTCGCCACAACCGCCGCCACAGCCTTCTTCACCATGGCCTCCACAGCCTCCGCCGCAGTTATCGCAATGACCACCGCAACCTTCGCCCGACATAGCCTTGGCCAACTGTGCCATCTCTTCTTTCGTGGCCTCACGATTGGCCAGCACCTGACCGACAAAGTTCAGCGTGCAACCAGCCAATGGATGGTTCAGGTCGATGGTCACCGTATCAGGTCCCACCTCCACGACACGACCGTTGAAGTGATCTCCTGCCTCATTTTGCAGCATCAGTATGGCATCGGGATAGACATGCTTGGAATCAAACTTGCCATCTATCTCGAAGATATGCTTGTCGACACTCTTCACCAAGTCGTTGTTGCGGGGACCAAAAGCCTGCTCCGGCGTCAACTCAAAGTTGAAACTGTCGCCAACAGCCAGGTCGACGACCTGCCGCTCGAAGTCTTCCAACATAAAGCCCATACCACTAATGAAAGTAGCAGGCTTAGCCTCTTCGGTCATCTCGACAAGCACTTTCTGTCCATTAGAGACATCGTAGAGCTGATAGGAAACGCTCACCAACTTGTTACTCTTGTTTTCGCTCATTATAATACTATTCTTTTGATTATTTGTTGTTCGCCTGCAAAGGTAGTGCTTTTTTCTTAGTTACAAGCCTATTAAAATTCAAAATGGTAATATAATCTTTGATTTACATCAAAATAAGCAGTTGTTTACGCACACAGCTAACAAATTATTTGGTTGGTATCGATAATTCTCGTAACTTTGCATCGAAATCAAGAAGATAAGTGATTTCAAGGATAACATGTTGAACACCCGGACACAGATCCAATGAAGAAGATTCAGGACAAAGCCGGGAAAGAAGAAAGGTAAAAAGATGAAAAAGATTGTATTGACACTGGCTGCCATGATGACAATGAGCATGGCATTTGCAAACACAGAGAACATCCCTGAGAATGCACCTGAGGTAACCGAGGCAAGCACTGCTGCCAACTACGACATGACTGTCAACTACAGCAAGCTGGCTACAACATTGGAGCTGAGTGCTGATCAGATCGACGCTGTCGAGGCCATCCACGACCAGTTCATCAACGACATGCGCAAAGCCGCTAACGCAGAGGCTTCTGAGCGTGCTGAGCTCGTCAAGAAGGCTGCCACCAAGGAGCTGAAGTACATGCACTATGTTCTCAACGAGAAGCAGTATCGCAAGTACAACACATTGCTCAACCTCACTCTTGAGAACCGCGGTTTGCTGAAGTAATAAGTAGATAAAGAGAACCCCTTTTCTGATACGGCATCCGCTAACGGATACAGCGTCAGAAAGCAAATATAAGAAGCCTCGTCTGCAAAGACGGGGCTTTTTTTATTAATTGTTCTTAAATACCAGCAGGAAGCTCACGTAGATCGAAATAATTTGTCTACCTTTGCAATCTAAAACGTATTAAGCGTGAAAATAGCAAAAGTGGTGAATGCCCTTGAACAGTTCGCGCCTCTGCCCTTGCAGGAAGACTACGATAATGCCGGCCTGCAAACGGGATTGACAGAGGCGGATGTCTCAGGGGCTTTATTGTGTCTTGACGTTACCGAGGCTGTGGTGGACGAAGCCGTAGCCAAAGGGTGCAACCTCATCGTGTCGCATCATCCTCTGATCTTCCACAAGCTCAGAAGACTCTGCGGCGAGGATGACGTACAGCGCACGGTGATGAAAGCCATCGAAAAGCATATTACCATCCTCTCACTCCACACCAACATGGATGCCGCAGAGGGCGGCGTGAACTTCAAGATAGCAGAAAAGCTGGGACTGGAACATCCGACATTCTTCGGCAAACGCCAGTCCACCGAGGTGAAAACCGGTGACGGAGAGATCCGGACCGTGGCTGGCGGTGAAGGCGTGATTGCGGAATGGACCGAGCCTCTTGCCGCCGACGACTTTATCATCCGGCTGAAACAAACCTTCGACGTGGAATGCGTGATGGCCAACGAACTGCTTCGCCGCCCTATCCGTCGTGTGGCGATCTGCGGCGGAGCCGGAGATTTCCTGTTGCCGGACGCTGTTGCCCTCGGAGCCGACGCCTTTCTGACCGGTGAGATGCACTACCATCAATATTTTGGCTACGAGCAACGCATACAAATTGTCGTCATCGGCCACTATCAAAGTGAGCAGTTCACACGGGAGATCTTCCGCGACATCATCACGCGGCAATGCCCCGGTGTCCGCTGCATTTTGTCGGAGATCAACACCAATCCGATCATCTATTTTTAGATCCAAACGGAAATTCACGTTGATCCAACGATAGAATAGATACGAATAGATCGAGTTCACGATACACATAGACTCAAGTATTAATACATATTGATCGAACTATAAAAACATAATAATCATGGCAAAGAAAGACCCATCAGAGTTGTCGGTGGAGGAGAAGCTCTCCACCCTCTATCAGTTACAGACCACCCTGTCTGCCATCGATGAGAAGCGGGCACTGCGTGGCGAACTTCCTCTCGAAGTGCGAGACCTTGAGGATGAGATCGCCGGTCTCAACACACGTATGGAACACATCAATGCTGAGATCGAAGACTTCCGCGCTGCCATTGCACAGAAGCGCAATGAGATTGAGCAGAACCAAGCCAGCGTAGACCGCTACAAGGCTCAGCTCGACGAGGTAAAGAACAATCGTGAGTACGACACGCTGACCAAGGAGATCGAGTTCCAGACACTGGAGATCGAACTCTGCAACAAAAAGATCAAGGAAGCCAACCAGAAGGTACAGGAGCGTCAGAACGACCTCGCCAACACACAGGCTACGCTCACCGAGCGCCAGAAGGACCTTGAGTCGAAGCGCGACGAGCTCGACTCCATCATGCAGGAAACGCGTGAGGCCGAGGAAGATCTCAAGGAGAAGGCCAAAGAACTGGAGGCCCGCATCGAGCCGCGTCTGCTTGCCAGCTTCAAGCGTATCCGCAAAGGTGCCCGCAATGGTCTCGGCATTGTCTATGTGCAGCGTGATGCCTGCGGTGGCTGCTTCAACAAGATTCCGCCACAGCGCCAGCTGGACATCAAGATGCACAAGAAGATCATCGTCTGTGAATACTGTGGCCGTATCCTCATCGACCCGGAGCTCGCCGGTGTGAAGACGGAGCCCGCTGTTGAGGAGAAGCCCAAGAAGAAGCGCACAACAAGAAGAAAGAAGGCTGAGACAGAGGAGAACGCAGAAGCGTAATCAGCCTTGATCCTTCACTATATATAAAAAGGAGACTCTCAACGCGAGAGTCTCCTTTTTTGTTTTTATAGCAATCCTATATTTGATTATATAGCTGTCCTATCTTGTCTTTACTGCGTTATCGGGTAAAAATTTTCCGAGTAAAGGCCACGGAAGCCTCTACTCGTAATCGTCAATGACATTATTGGTGAAGTCCATCATCGGCTTGGCGACCTTAGCGATCTTCACCAGTTGTTCTGTCCAATGCTCTCCTTTGAAGAAATCATCGGGTACACAATGCCAGGCACAATAGTCTTTCATCTTCAAATAAGAGAGGAACTCATAGTCCTTGGGGAAGTCTTTCGGTGCTTTCTTCAAACAGTTGATGCCGAAGCCTTTTGGCGCAGGCGCATCATCGCTCCATTCCGAGGCATTGGGATAGCCAAAGAGATGGATGAACTCACCGTTCTCCACACAGTGTCTCCACTCTTCTATGTTTCCCATGATCTCATTTCTCACGGACGTGAGGATGTTTGTCGGCAGCCAATAAGCCCCGACGGCAATCAGACTGTGGCCCGGCTGCAAGTGGATATAATAGCCCGCGTGCAGTCCTTTACGACCATGGGCAGAGATGTAAGCACCCAAATGACGCTTATAGGGCGACTTATCGGGTGAGAAACGCGTATCGCGATAAAAGCGATAGACACAGTCCTTCACCGTCAGATGAGCCACCGTCTCGTCCATTGCTCCCAAAGCGTTGATAGCCTGCTCCACGCCCTTTTCGAAATCAGCCTTGGCGGCAAGGTACTGATCTTTATGCTCAGCAAACCATGGCCGGTTGTTGTTGGCGGCCACATTCTTCAAAAATTTGAATATCAGTTGGGTATTCATTTGTTCTTTCCTCTATTTTTTCTTTTTTTCCTTACCGTGTTGGTGAGGCCTATTCCAGTTTACTACCCTTCAGCAACTTCGGACAGATCGTGTCAAAGGGGCATTTCTCGCACTTCGGCTTCGCGCTCTGACAGATATACCTTCCATGTAGCAACAGCCAGTGATGGGCCGAGGGAATATCCTCCACCGGAATACTCTTCTCAAGATATTGCTCTACCTTCAATGGTGTGTTGGCCGTTGCCGGCACCAGGCCCAGGCGATGCGCCACACGATAAACATGCGTGTCGACTGCCATCACCGGCTTGCCAAACCACACGGCCTGCAGCACATTGGCCGTCTTGCGGCCTACCCCCTGCAACTTCACGAGTTCCTGAGGATCAGAGGGCACCTCACCGCCATAGTCAGCAACGAGCTGCCGGGCCATCGCCACGAGGTGACGTGCCTTGGCATTGGGATAGCTCACACTGCTGACCAACGCCAGGACATCCTCCACCTCTGCCTGGGCCATGGCTTCCGCTGTAGGATACTTGGCGAACAGTGCCGGTGTCACGGCATTGATGCGCTTGTCGGTACACTGTGCCGAAAGCAAGGTGGCCACCAGAAGCTGGAAGGCAGAGCCGAACTGCAACTCTGTTGTCACATGTGGCTCGTGCTTCCGGAAATAATCAAGTATATAATGATAACGTTCTTGTCTGGTCATATTCTTATGTTATTCATTCTTCATAGAACATTCATCATCGAACTCTCATCATACGACAATAAACATTCATTATTCATTAATCGCTCCGCAGTAAGGGCATTTTCCTTTATGATCAAGCCTTGCCCCACAATTTCCACACACATATCGGGCATGTGGCACATGGAGATAACGGTCAATGGCAAAGACCACATACGCCACGAGCAGAAGATAACCGACATAGTGGAGCGTGGTGATGCTGAAGACGATGTAGTCAATGGCACACATTGCTGCCAGTCCTCCCAAGTAGAGCACCCCCTCTCCCCAGCTCAATTGCCGACGTACATCATCGACGCACGCCAACACAATCACCGGCATCGCCCACACAGAACAGAGGAAGATCATCAGCGGCACTGGCACAGAGAAGGGATTGAGCGTTGGATGGTAGTAGAAATGCTGCCACATCTGCGGTGCATACATCTGCAAACTGGCATAGAGCGTAGCCGAAAAAGCCACCGTCAGGCACAGCAAGGTGGGATAGAACGAGTCGATATCGTGGAAATGTACAATATGTGCTTTGTGGCGCTTAATGTTCCAAAAGGCATATCCCGCCGCGAAGACAGCAATGACACAAAGGAAGATGAGCACATGGTCGTTGCTGAACTCAGAGATGAACTGCGAGATCGGGTCGTCGGGCATCACGCGGGGCAAGAGGTAGGACTCGCGTGCCCAGCCAAAGGCAGAACTGTCGTTGGCCAACTCCACCCACACCGAGTCGGCATTGTCAGACGGTACCATGTGTATGTCGGCTACCACAAGGTGGGCACCCTTACGCACGATAAAGGAGTCGGTAGGCAGTCCGCCGATATACTCTTCGGGCATCTGGCTGATGAGCGAGAGCGAGTCGGCCTTCACCACAAAGTTGTAGTTATTGGTGTAGTGGTGCGTCGAGAAGAACGACAAGGAGTCGATCTGCCGCTCACTGAACTTGAAAGCAGCATGGTTGCGGTGATGGGACTGATAGCACCCCGTCATCAAAAGAGTCACCGCAAGCATGACGAGCAACTTACAAAAGATTTTCATTCTGCGTAAATATCCATTTGACACAGGTCACACCTAAACTCCAACCGGAAGCGACGGCCGTCACCGAGCCGCAGCGTCAGCGGCTCACGCCACCGTGGGGCTGTGCCACCCCGCCTGACACAATGGCCGAGGGCATAGCGCAGACAGTGACGGCACTGCATCACCAGTGCTTTGCCGGGCTCCTTCAACTCAAAGGCCGGAGCCTCCACCTTGACGCCCTGCCGCTCATAGAACTGCCGGGAGAGGTGATTGGCGACATTATATAAATAGGAGTAGGCATTGTAGAGATCCTGCGGCTGCTCAAAGCTAACGTTGTGGTCAGCCTGCCCTGTCTCCCTGCAACATTTTTCTCCACCATACATTTCAGTCTGTTGCGGCCCGTCCGTATCCTTCGTGGGCAGCACCTGGTTTTGCCCGGTTGCCTCAACGATCTTTTTCTGCAAGCTTTCTGCAGCCTCCCGCCTCAACTCAGAGAGCAGACTGGAAGGGATAAAAAGTTCGTCGGCTCCCTGCCCGATGGTGATGTCAGCAGGATCACAATGGAAGGCCGTTGTACCGAGTTTGGCGAGTTGCTGCCGGATATTGTCGGCCTGTGGACGCTTGGCAGCCTGATGATCAAAGGCAACTGAAGCCTCGGCCTGCAAATTTTTAGCCTCAGCTGACTTTCCAACGACCGACATTCTCAGACGGAATCCATTCTGTGTCAAACCATAAACCATGGCAACGGAAATACGACGGTCAGCCGTCTTACCACTTAAAAGTTTTTCGAAAGCCACGTTCTGGTTGCGATAGAGCGTCATACCTTTTCTCAGATGTGTCGGCATCTTGAAGGGAAAGAGTCGTCCGCCCTCTACCCTATTGACGCGGAAGCCTTCCAGCTCATGTTCGTCGTTGAGGAAGCACAGTCCGTCGCCATTGGCGAAAGCAGCAATACCCGCCACGGTGAACGAATCACGACGCAACTCCTTGACGTGTCCGACCATCTCGCCCAGTGCCTTCGGTGTGTCAAACGAGGCAATATCGGGCTGACGGCCATGGAGGAAATAAGTGGTGAAGCCGCGGTTGAATGTCTTCTTCAAGTCGGGCGTGAAGCTATAGCTCACCTTTCCGAGAGAAGCCCTGCGGTAATCATCGGGCCGACGGCGCACGAGGTCATCGAGTTTCCTACTATAGGCGCTGACCACGTTCTTGACATAGTCAGCCGTTTTCAACCGTCCTTCAATCTTGAACGAGCAGATGCCAGCATCCGCCAGCTCCTCGAGATGATCGAGACGGTTCATATCCTTCAACGACAACAGATGGCGGTCGTGCTCTATCGTACGCCCGTCAGCGTCGAGCAGATCAAACTTCATACGACAAAACTGAGCACAAGCCCCCCGGTTGGCCGAACGGCCGAAGCAGTGCTGCGAGGCGTAGCAGACACCGGAATAGCTCACACAGAGCGCGCCATGGACAAAGCCCTCCAACTCGACAGTGGGTACTGCCTGGTGTATGGCCTTGATCTCATCCAATGACAACTCACGAGCCAACACCGCCCGGCTGAAGCCTTGCTGTTGCAGCCACCGCACCTTCCCAGCCGACCGGGTGTCGCACTGCGTGGAAGCATGCAGTGCCGGTGCATAGCCCAGTTCACGGCGCACACGGGCTACCAACTCGATGGCAGCCATATCCTGTACCAAGAGCGCGTCGACCTTAGCCTCGGCCAACTGCTTCATGAGCTGGTAGGCCTTGTCGATCTCATCCTCATAGATGAGCGTGTTGACCGTGACATACACACGGACACCATATCGGTGAGCATAGTCACAGAGTTGGTGAATGTCGTCGACACTGTTTCCGGCAGCCACACGGGCGCCGAAGTCCGACGCACCGATATAGACGGCATCGGCACCATGATCCACAGCAGCCATGGCGCAGGCCAGGTCGCGTGCGGGAGCAAGAAGTTCGAGTGTGCGTTGTTCTTTCATCAGCATTACTTAATCTCGTTGATGTTATAAGGCGTCTCCTGATAGACGTAATAGTTGATCCAGTTGTTGAACAGCAGGTTGGCGTGCGATCGCCAGGTGACCAGCGGTCCCTTAGCGGGGTCGTTGTCGCGGTAATAGTTCTTCGGCAGTTCCACGTCGTCGCGCTTTCCCGCGTCACGCTTGTATTCCTTGTCGAGCGTGTCAGGGGCATACTCCAGGTGCCCGGTGATAAAGAACTCCCTACCCTCGCGGGCCATGACCATGCTCACGCCACTTTCCGGTCCCTCAGCGATGACGCGTAGCGCGTCGACCTTGTCGATGTCGCTGCGCCACACCTCGGTATGGCGGCTGTGCGGCATCATAAACACGTCGTCGAAGCCACGGAAGATGGGCAGCAAGGGATCCAGCGGTGTCTGTGGGAAGATGCCGAAGCGCTTCTTCTCCAGCGGATGCTTGGGCACCTGATAGAAATGGTACAGGGCAGCCTGAGCGGCCCAACAGATATAGAGCGTGGAGGTGACATGGGTGCGTGCCCAGTCAAAGATACCCGTGATCTCCTGCCAGTATTCCACATCCTCGAAAGCCATCTGCTCGATAGGGGCACCGGTGACGATCATGCCGTCCCATTTCTGCTCGCTGAGGACAGAGAAGTCCTTGTAGAACATCTTCATGTGCTCGATGGGCGTGTTCTTAGGCGTGTGGCTGCGCAACTTCATGAAGTTGATCTCAATCTGCAACGGCGTGTTGCTCAGCAGTCTGATCAAATCGGTCTCAGTAGTGACCTTCAGTGGCATGAGATTGAGAATCACGATCTTCAACGGACGAATCATCTGCGTATGGGCGCGGCTTTCGTCCATGACGAAGATATTCTCATGCTTCAAAATATCAATGGCCGGTAACTTATCGGGTAATCTTAATGGCATTGTCTCTTATCTTTAAAACACTATAGAATCCAGCGCAAAGATAGCAAAAAAAAAGGAGAAAAGAGACAATAACAATCGAAAAAAGCAAGCATGCGGAAGCGGAAGAACAAATAAAGGTGGCCAGCGTTGGCCACCCTTATTCGTCATATCGGTTTACCAGAGCTCTAAGCGCTGATTTTCCGGAAGATACATTTTGTCGCCCTTCTTCACGTTGAAGGCCTTGTACCAAGCGTCGATGTGCGGCAGAGCACCGTTGACACGCCACTCACCGAGAGAGTGAGGATCGCGCTTGACACGGTTGCGAATCTCCTGGTCGGTGATGTTCTGTCCCCAGACACCGGCGTAGGCGATGAAGAAACGCTGATCGGGCGTAAGGCCGTCGATAGTCTTCAGCGGTTTGTTGGCCGTAGCATGCTTGAAAGCATTGAAGGCGACCTGCAGACCACCGTGATCAGCAAGGTTCTCGCCAAGGGTGAACTTACCGTTGGCGTGTAGGCCTGGGAGCACCTCAATGCCGTCGAAGAAGTCGGAGTAGAGCTTAGCTCGCTTCTCAAAGCCCTTGGCATCGTCAGCTGTCCACCAGTCGTGGAGGTTGCCGTTGGCATCGTACTGACGTCCTTGATCATCAAATCCGTGGGTCATCTCGTGGCCGATGACCACACCGATGGCACCGTAGTTGAAGGCAGCGTCAGCCTTCGGATCGAAGAACGGACGCTGCAGGATGCCTGCGGGGAAGCAGATCTCGTTGGTCGTCGGATTGTAGTAAGCGTTGACCGTCTGGGGTGTCATGAACCACTCGTCGCGGTCGACAGGCTTACCGGCTTTGTCGGCGATCATCTTGTCAACGGCAAACTCACGTGTGGCAAGCACGTTGTCGTAGTAGCTCTTCGAAGGATCGATAGTGAGTTTGGAATAGTCTGTCCACTTGTTGGGATAGCCGATCTTGACGTAGAACTTGTCGAGTTTCTCGTGAGCATTCTTCTTTGTGGAGTCGCTCATCCATGTTTGGGCATCGATGCGCTCGCCGAGGCTGATCTGCAAGTTATGAACCAGTTCCTCCATCATCTTCTTGCTGGAAGCAGGGAAGTAGCGCTCGCAATACATCTTACCAAGTGCCTCGCCCATGGCACTCTCGACCTGGTTGGTGGCACGCTTCCAAAGTGGATACTCTTCTTTGCGTCCGCTCATGGTCTTGCCGAAGAAGTCGAAGTTGACCTGACGGATCTCGTCGGTGAGGTAAGAGGCAGAGCTCTGGATGACATCCCACTCCATAATGGCACGCAACTCGTCGGCGGTCTGCAGAGCCATCAGACTGTTGAGAGCGGTGAAGAAGGCGGGCTGTCCGACATTCATCTCCTGGATGTAGTCGAGCTTCACGCCCTCAGCCTCAGCCATCTGGCAGAGTGGAATGTTGGGATAGTTATCCTCAAACTCCTTCAGGCTCATCTTGTTGTAGTTGGCCTGGGGATCACGGAGCTCGGTATTGCTCTTGGAAGCAATGGCCAGCTCAGTCTCAGCACGGAAGACATCAGCGGCCTTGGCAGAGGCCTGTGCGTCGGTGAAACCGTAGAGCTTGAACATGCGCACGAGATGCTTCTTGTAAGCATCACGGATGTCGCTGGTTGCCTTGTCGTTGTTGAGATAGTAGTCCTTCTGTCCCAGTGTCAGTCCTCCTTGTGAGAGGCAGAGGATGTTGCGGGTGACGTTTTTGTCGTCAGCACCGAAATACGAGCCGAAGGGCACGCCATAGCCGATCTTGGCATATTTCAACTGCAGGTCGTGGAGCTGGTCAAGGGTCTTGGCAGCTTCCATCTCGTCGAGCAGTGGCTTCACGGGAGCCAGTCCCTCCTTGTTGCGGCGGTCCTGGTCCATGGCGAGCTTATAGAAATCGCTGAGCTTACGCTCTGTGGTGCCCTCCTTGAACTTCTTCTTGGTCAAAGAAGTGAGGATGCTATTGACCTGCTTGTTGACGTTTTCCTGCAACATGTCGAAGCTGCCATAGCGGCTGTAGGCGGCTGGCAGCGGGTGGAGTTTCTGCCATCCACCCGTGGCATAACGGTAGAAGTCATCGGCAGGACGAACACTCTTGTCGAAGTTCGTCATGTCGAGTCCCGACTGGTTCTGCGCCATCAGACCCTGAGCGGGCGCTGCGGCGAGCATCAGCATCGGGAGAATCTGTTTCATGTTCATCATTGTTTTATTTTAAAGTTAGAAATTTATAGAAGCCATAGAAACTATAGAGGCCATAGAGATCATAGAGGTCATTGGGACTATAGAAGCTATAGAGACCATAGAGGTCATGGAAACTATCATCCCAGCTCTTCTACCTTTTCGGAGAGTTCCATCCAGCGGTCGTTTTCTTTGTCGAGTGCTTCCTGCGTTGTGGAATATTCGTTGACGAGCTGCATGTTGGCCGCATTCTTTGGATCCATGAGCAACGTGTCGAGCTCTTTAAGTCGAGCTTCCATCTTTGCTATCTTTGCTTCAGACTCCTCGACGGCGCGCTGGGCCTTGCGCAGCTTTTTCTGTTTTTCCTTATGCTCTTCCCAAGATTCCTTGGTGGCAGGCTGTGAAGTGCCCTGCTGCGCTGTTTCTCCCTTGGCAGGTGACGGAGTCTGCGCCGTTGCGGCGGGTTGAGCGACTGTCGTTGTCTTCTCCTCAGCGACAGCCTTACCGTTGAGAGCCTCGTGGATGGTCTCGGCATTGTGCGCCCGAAGATAGTCATAGATGCCACCGATGTGCTCCTTGACCTGTCCGCCGCCAAACTCGTAGACCTTTGATACGAGCCCGTCGAGAAAGTCACGGTCGTGACTGACGATGATGGCCGTGCCGTCGAAGGCTTTGATGGCCTCCTTGAGCACATCCTTTGACGGCATGTCGAGGTGGTTGGTCGGCTCATCGAGGATGAGCAAGTTGACCGGTTCCAGCAGCAGACGGATCATGGCCAGTCGGGAGCGCTCACCGCCTGAAAGCACGCCGACCTTCTTTTCAGAGATCTCACCTCCAAACATAAAGGCACCGAGCAGGTCGTTGATCTTCAGGCGCATCTCGCCCGTGGCCACCCGGTCGATGGTGTCGTAGATGCTCAGACTCTCATCAAGCAACTGTGCCTGGTTCTGTGCAAAGTAGCCGATCTGCACGTTATGCGCGATCTTCAGCGTGCCGGTAAAAGGTATCTGTCCCATGATGCACTTGACAAGCGTGGACTTACCCTCACCGTTCTTACCGACGAAGGCTACCTTCTCACCGCGCTTGATGGTCATGTTGACATGTGAGAAGATGGTGTGGGAGCCATAGTCCTTGCGCACGTCGTCGCAGATGACGGGATAGTCGCCACTGCGCAGGCACGGGGGAAACTTGAGGTGCATGACTTTGTTGTCGACATCATCGACCTCGATGGGTACTATCTTCTCGAGCTGGCGGATGCGCTGCTGCACCTGCACGGCCTTGGTGGCCTGATAGCGGAAACGCTCGATAAAAGCCTTGGTGTCGGCGATCTCCTTTTGCTGGTTCTCGTAAGCGCGCAGCTGTTGCTCGCGACGCTCTTTGCGAAGCACTACATACTGGTCGTACTTCACCTTATAGTCCTCGACATGGCCGCAGGTGATCTCCAGCGTACGGTTGGTGACGTTATTGATGAAGGCGCGGTCGTGGCTGACAAGCACCACGGCGCTGGAGCTCTGAGCCAGGAACTGCTCGAGCCACTGGATAGACTCAATGTCGAGATGGTTGGTGGGCTCGTCGAGGAGGAGCACGTCGGGATGCTGGAGAAGAATCTTCGCCAGCTCAATGCGCATGCGCCACCCACCGGAGAACTCACGTGTAGGCCGGTCGAAGTCGCTGCGCTCGAAGCCCAGGCCCGTCAGCGTACGCTCCATCTCGGCCTCATAGTTTTCTCCTCCCATCATCATATAGCGCTCATGGGTCTGGGTGAACTTGTCAACCAGAGCCATGTAGTCTTCACTTTCGTAGTCGGTGCGCTCGGCCATCTCCTGCTGCATCTTGTCGAGCTGCTCCTTGATATGTATATGTCCGGCAAAGGCCTTGCGCGCTTCCTCGCGCACAGTGGTGTCATCCTGAAGTTTCATCACCTGTGGCAGATAGCCCACGGTAGAGCCGTTGGGCACCGACACTGTACCGGATGTCGGCTTTTGCAGGCCACAGAGTATTTTCAGCATGGTGGACTTTCCGGCACCGTTCTTACCCACGAGGGCCACACGGTCTCGGTCGTTGATGACAAAGCTGACATCGTGGAACAGCGGCCGGGTACCAAACTCCACCTTGAGATTCTCTACTGAAATCATTTCAAAAATATAAAAATTAACGATGCCCACCGCCAGCAGCGAGTATTTCTCTACGCCACAGACAAGGCGAGAGAGTCTCGGAGCGGTTGGAAACATCCCAAAAAGCAAAACAGGATAGCGGAGTCTTTCGGCATCGCTATCCTGTTTCTTATCTACAAACTCTGATTGCTCAGGGTTTTCTTTACTTCACCTTGTCAACGATGGCCTTGAAAGCCTCAGGATTGTTGACAGCGAGGTCAGCGAGAACCTTGCGGTTGATCTCGATGCCTGCCTTGTGGAGAGCACCCATCAACTGGCTGTAGCTCATGTCGGAGAGACGAGCGGCAGCGTTGATACGCTGGATCCACAGAGCGCGGAAGTTGCGCTTCTTGTTACGACGGTCACGATAAGCGTAGGTAAGACCCTTCTCCCAAGTGTTCTTAGCTACTGTCCAGACATTCTTGCGAGCTCCATAGTAACCCTTTGTGAGCTTCAGAATTCTTGTTCTCTTTGCTTTAGATGCAACGTGATTTACTGATCTTGGCATAATTTTGTTCTTTAAGCGTTCGACTAAAAAGGTTTACGATTAACGGAGGCAGAGCAGACCGCGAACCTGCTTGAGGTTTGCGCTGTCGACCAGTGTCTGATGGTCGAGGTTTCTCTTTTGCTTCTTTGTCTTCTTAGTCAGAATGTGACTGTGGTAAGCGTGATGACGCTTGATCTTACCCGTACCGGTGAATGTGAATCTCTTCTTTGCACCGGAGTTAGTCTTTACTTTTGGCATTTTTTTGTTGTTTTAATGTTGATATGAATTGAAAGGTGGCAACGCATATACCCGGCGGTACCACTCAGTATTTCTGTCTCTTAGTCTTTCTTGTCCCCGTCAGCGGCCTCAGCGAGCTTGCGGAGGGCCTCACCACCCTTGGCGTTGCCAAGGAGTCCGTTTTTCTCGGCCTGCTCAGCAGCCTGTGCCTTAGCCTCTTCCTTGGCCTTGGCCTCTGCAGCGAGACGATCGCGCTTCTGCTGGCTCTGCTTGGCAACACCCGCTTTCTTAGGAGCGAGGAAGAGAAACATCTTCTTGCCTTCGAGCTTTGGCATCTGCTCTACCTTGGCATACTCCTCCAAGTCATTGGCAAAGCGCAGCAACAGCACCTCACCCTGCTCCTTGAAAAGGATGGAACGGCCACGGAAAAACACGTAGGCGCGCACCTTGTTGCCCTCTTCGAGGAATTCCTTGGCGTGCTTGAGCTTGAACTGGTAGTCGTGGTCGTCGGTCTGAGGTCCGAAGCGGATCTCTTTGACCTCCACACGCACCTGTTTTTGCTTCATCTCTTTGGCACGCTTCTTCTGCTGATAGAGGAACTTGCTATAGTCGATGAGACGACAAACGGGCGGCTGTGCGTTGGGCGAGATCTCCACGAGGTCTACCCCTTGTTGATGAGCCAAGTCAAGTGCCTGACGTGTAGGCATCACTTGTGAGCCGTCGTCGCTTACGACTCGTACTTCCCGTACATGAATCTGTCCGTTGACGCGGTACTGATTCTTCTGATTGTCTTTCTTCATCCAGCTATATTAAAGTCATTTTTATATTGGTTTTAGGGTATAACATACCCATACAGCGTGCAAAATTACTAAAACTTTTCCGTTCCACCAAACTTTTCCTCAGAAAAAGACGATTTACCTGCTCAGCAAGTGTGTGGAACACAGATAGTCCACCACCCGGCGGTCAGCGGGCAGCCAGTGGACACCACCGAGATGGTCTTCCCGCAGCCAGCGCGCATCCTCAGCTTCTAAGAGTTCGAGATGTCCGGAAAGGACATGGCAGACATAGCAGTGCATCGTGAGATGGAAAGCAGGATAGTCGTACTCCACCGTCATGACAAACCGGTCGACAGAGATCTCTGTGTTCAGCTCCTCACGTATCTCCCGCCGCAATGCGTCCTCACGGCTTTCGCCCTCCTCAACTTTGCCGCCGGGAAACTCCCACCAGTCTTTCCACTCGCCATAGCCGCGCTGTGTGGCAAACACCAGACCGTCGCGGCAGATAATGGCAGCCACCACTTCTATATGCTTCATGTCTTATATATAAATAGGTATAACCCGATGCAAAGTTACAAAGAATATCCGGCATTCCGCTTCCCCTACCCTATGATTTTGACGGCATCGCTGTTTTCGATAGAAAACCTTTTGACAAAAGACCTTCCACCCAGACTTTCATTCTAGAGAAAAAACTGGGATTTCTTTTAGAAAAAAAAGAGTAGAGAACAAGCCAAAACCGATTTCCGATGGTCATCTCAGTTAGATGATGCGCTCATCTCACTGAGATGACACGATGAAACAACCGAGATGACCACATCAAACTACCGAGATGACAAGGTCAGAAAGGCACTTTGACAAGCAGAAATAAGCACTTTTGAAATGGCAAATAAACGCATAAATACATAAACACCTAATACGCAGATAGTTACGAAAAATCGCTCAGAATTAAAAAAATCACGGCGAGAGATGGCTTCGTCGAAAAGAATCGCAAAATAAGGCCCGCTTTTTGTCAGTTTATTCAACAAAGAAGAGATGAAGGCGAAAGACAGAAGAAAACAAGATAACAATTGGGCATCAGAGAGCTTAAGAGGCTGCCAATTGAAGCAGAGTTCTTACTACCTGTAGCATTTTAATGTATCGAATTCGGTACAATTGAAATATTCTCTGCTTGCACTGCCTTGCACCATTTACAGCCCCAACAGAGCTGAAGCATAGGCATCCACTGGTCAAGCGAGGAACAAGCGTAGACCGGGGGGTGAAAGTTCGCATCTATCTACTGCTAAGATGACCCGAAGGGTCACACAAGCATGATATGCGCATAAATACTACATCCCTTCTCTATTGGCTTGTTATTGCCCCCCTCATTTTTCTTTCGAGCTCTTCTCCAGCTTGATGAGCAGCAGTCCGATGCCAGTCCAAATCAACTCACGCACACGCACGATCAATGCCACAAAGATGCCGGCACTGGCAGTGAGGCCCAAGCTGGTAGTGGACATAAGGAAACCACCCTCGCGACCGCCCAACTGCAAAGGAATGAAGAAGAGCAAGTTGGCAAAGAGCGAGGTGAAAGCCAGAATGAGCACACAATAGACAAAGTTGACGTGAGGCATGAGGACCAGCAGAATGAAGAAGATCTCCAAAGCAGAACAGATGCGGCACGAGAGCTCCAGGAGCACGGCACCGATGAAGTGGCGCGGCTGCTGCTTGTGCAGGGCAGCAATCTGCCGGTCGATGGTGTTGAGCTGTTCACGATGCCGCTCGACAAACGGAGTAGCCCACCGCTTGATCATGGGCAGATGACTCAGGAAGTTCATCACTCGGTTGGCCAAGCCCTTTTGGTAGCCTACCATAAAGAACCAGACACCGAGAATGCAGAAACAGATGATGGCCAGCATAAGCACCGTATAGAATACGGAGAAGGAATGAACAAAAAGAAAGACGATGGCCGAGAGCAACCAAAACCAAAAGTGGCTGAAGATATGGGTCATGGCATAGAGGATCACCGACGACGAGGCACGCTCTGTGCCAATCTTCGGTGCCAACTCCATGATACGGTAAGGCTCACCGCCCATCAGTCCGCCCGGCGTGGCATAGTTGAGTGCAAAGCCCGACACCGTGATCTTGTAGAGCCACAGAAAGGAGATGCGCTTCACCGGCTTGCCGTCGGTCGACGGTTGGCTGCACACCCCCTTGATGATCAGATACCACGCCGAAGTGTTGAACACATAGAGAAACATCCACAGTGCTACGACGGCGAAAAACCAGTAGCCCGCATGTTTCAGTCCCGCCCATACCTGAGCAAAGTCAAGCTGGGTGACCATGATGATCAGGACGATGAGTCCAAAAATGAAGAAGCCGTTCTGGTATTTCTTTTTCATGCTGTCGAGAGATGTTGTATGCTATATGTGTGTTATTGTTCCTTGCCGTTGCTTTCCTGAGCTTTAGCGGCAGGAGCGGGACGGTTGCCGAGTCGTTCCTTGATGGCGTTCTCGTGCTTCTTGGGAATGGAGAAGCGCACCTTCTCGCTGTCGTCCTTCTTCTCGTGATAGAGCTTAGGCAACGGGTTGGCCAGCGGTTCGTCGTAGGCACGGCGGTTGCGGAAGCCGTCGATGGCGGCGTAGATGGCGTGGCGCAATGGCGTGGGATCGGCAACACCCTGGCCGGCGATGTCGTAGCAAGGCGAGAGATCGGGAGCCGTAGCTACCAAAGGCAGTCCTCCAAGATAGCGGACATTGTTGTCGGGATGGAGCGTCTTGAACGGTGCCAGTCCCTGATCGTGGTACATGGAGAGGATCGCGTCGAAATGATAGTAGTCGCCCCGCTGGAAGAAGAGATCAGCCTGATAAGGGCCGAAGACGTTGACACCGGCATCAGCCAACTTCTGGATAGCCGGTACGATGGCCTCAGTCTCCTCCTTGCCCTCTGCCTTACCGTCAACGTCCGGGTTAAGGGCAAGCACGGCAATGCGGGGATTTGAGACGCGCATGTCACGGCGCAGCGTGGTGAAGAGAATAGCCACCTGCTCGATGATGTCGTGAGAGGTGATGGCAGCAGGGACATCCTTCAGGCTGATCTCGTCAGTCATCAGAGCCATGCGCATATCTTCGTTGATGAGTAGGCTCTGCGCTTTCTTGCCTTCACCGATGCACTGCTCGATATATTTCGCACGACGCGGGAAGTCGAAGCCACCCACATGAGCCTCGCCCTTATCGGCCGGAGCACAGACGAGCACGTCGAAGAGTCCGTCTTTGTAGTCGGTGATGGCGCGATCGAGTGCCTTCACAGCAGCCAGCGTGGCATCGGAAGAGGGAATGCCCATCTCCACCTTGATCTCCTCGTCGACGGCCGGAATGATGTTGAGCTTACCGTCCTGGGCAGCACTGGCGTCGTTGATGATGGTGAAGTTGTCTTTGATGCCCAGTGCCTTGCTATGATAAGCGGCCACTTTGGGAGAGCCATATATAATAGGAGTACAGAGCTCAAACATCTCTGTCTCTTCAAAAGCTTTGAAGATCAGCTCGTAGCCGATACCGTTGGTGCTGCCGTGGGTGATGGCCACGCGTATTTTGTTGTTGTTCATGGTTGTTTGGTCTTATATATTAGTCTTGAATATTTTAATGTTTGAAATCAATGATCTGCGCGCTTTACCTGCTTCATGGTATAGAGCACGGCTTCGAGGCGGCGAACCGCATTGCGCTTGGTCTTGCCCGGAGCGAACACAAAGCCCTCGACGACGATATGGCGGCAAACAAAGTTGCCCTGCCGCTCGGGCTGCTGCAACAGGAGCGTGCGGCTGACAAACGGACCGCCCATGGCATCGCCCGTCATCATCCACAAGCCGCGATAGAAGCCCCGTCCATCGATCAGTACACTTTCGGGGACTGTGGCCATGTGCATACTGTCGGTCTCACCAAGGATGTTGCGACCCAACATATAGTCACGGGCGCCGATGAAATAGCGGGACTCGCTGCCGCCATAGCCAACTGTCTTAACGTCACGACCGCCATGATTAGCCTTCACATCAGATGCGTTGACAGGACTCCAATCGCGATAGACCACGATGTTTTGCATCATGGTGGCTGAGTTGTTGCTCAACCAAAGGAAGTCCTTGCCCTGCTTGCTGGCAATCATGTCGGCAGGTATCCACAACTCTATGCCGAACATCTTCCGGGCGAGCTTCTCAGCCTTGACGTTCCGCTCATGGCGCAGGATGCTGAGCTGCTTCTTCATCTCTGAGCGATTGAGGAGAAAGCGCAGCCGCCGTCCTACGCTGTCAATACTGTTGCGAAGTGCCATTGCCGACGGTGCCCCGATATGCACCACGGTTTGAGGCTGTGCCCACACATTGCGCTCGCTGCGGATGGAGGGACGAGTGTATGCCTCAGCATTGATGTCGACGATCACGATATTGCGCGTATAGCGGAGCGTGTTGCCGAAAGCCTTGGCACTGACCTCCGACACGTCGAAACTCGGTTCGGGTTGCGGCAAGCCCTCCACGTCGGCAGAGAGCACGCTGCGTACCATGCCTGCCGTGTCGCCCACCAGCAGCACCTCGTAGAGCTGTCCGCCGGAACGGGGCAGCAAGCCACCATTGCGACAACTCACAAGAGCAAACAGCAGCAACAACAGAGCACTGCTGAGACTCACTGCGCTATGGGCGATAAGCTTCACGGAATGGTGCGGTTTCTATTTTGATTCAGCGTTCTTCTTAGCTGTGCTGAGCAGTCCACAGGCGGCAAAGATGTCCTGCCCACGGCTGGCGCGGATCGTCGTGTAGATGCCATGCTGCGTGAGATAGTCACGGAAGCTCTCCATCTTCTCCTCGCTGGCTCCATACAAGGGCACGTGGGGAATCTGATGGAAGCGGATGAGGTTGACACGGCATTCAAGGCCGTGGAGCAGACGCACGATGGCCTGGGCATGAGCCTTGGAATCGTTGAGTCCGCCAAAGACGATATACTCAAACGAGAGGCGACGCTGATGGGAGAAGTCGTAGTTGCGAAGCAGTTCCACGATGTCCTCAATCGCCATACCTCTCTCTGCCGGCATGAGCTCCTGGCGCTGCTCATGGAGCGGTGAGTGAAGGCTGATGGCCACATGGCACTGGCTCTCTTCAAGGAAGCGCTTGAGCTTGTCCTTGAGGCCGACACTGCTCACGGTGATGCGCTTGGGACTCCAAGCGTAACCATAGGAAGCGGTAAGGATCTCGGTGGCTCGCAGCACGTTGTCGAGGTTGTCCATCGGTTCTCCCTGACCCATAAACACGATGTTGGTAAGCTTGTCACGCTCGGGCAGACTGTAGATCTGATTGAGGATGTCAGTGGCTGTGAGGTAGCCCTCAAAGCCCTGCTTACCCGTTTGGCAGAAGAGACAGTTCATCTTGCAGCCTACCTCACACGAAACGCAGAGTGTGGCACGATCGTCCTCAGGGATGTATACCGTCTCGACAAACTTGGTGCCTGCCGGTGCCGAGTCAGCACCGGCGGTTGTGACGACGGGGAAGAGATATTTGATGGTTCCGTCCTTGGAGTGCTGGGCATCAATAGGCTTGGCACAACCAATCTGATAGTGCTCGTTGAGCTTCTCACGGTTGGCCTTGGAGATGTTTGTCATCTCGTCGATGGAACTCACATGCTGGGTGTAGATCCATTTTGCCATCTGTCCTCCGGCGAAGGAAGGCATGCCGAGCGACACAGCCACTTGCTTGAGCTCGGGCAGTGTCATGCCAAGGAGATTTTTCTTATTCATGGTACTATTCATAGTGCAAAGATACAAACTTTTTGAGTAAAGTAGGGATTTTGTGCCATAAAATAGCTATCTTTGCATCATTAACACCTTATTATATAGGATTATGTCTATGGAATCATCGAGTTGGAAATATCATTGTGAACCACAAGTGAAGGTGGGAATCGTCAGCGGCGTGACCATTCATTTCGCGTTGAATGGCCCCTACACGGTACTGGGACACAAGGCTGTAGGCCCCCAGACGGCGGTGATGACCCCCCAAGGTATTGTGTGGAATAATGAGGTATATCCCGAGCTGGTCTTCTCGCCGTTGGCAGATGACGCGTCGTTCTCGCTGAGCGATGTAACCATAGGCGTAAATTTTCACTGGGAACGCAAAGAGACGCAAACATTCCTGGGCACGCTGCGTCTTATTCAGAACGGCGACAAGGTGTGCGCTGTCAATGAGCTCCCAGTGGAGAAATATCTGGAAAGTGTGATCTCCAGCGAGATGAGTGCTACGTCGAGCTTGGAGCTGCTCAAAGCTCATGCGGTCATCTCGCGGTCGTGGCTGCTGGCTCAGATGGAAAAGCGAAAAAAAGTACACCTATCAGATGGGGTTAATGCACAGGAGGAAACGACAGCAGCCGAGATGGTGGAAGACGAGGACCGCATCGTGAAATGGTATGACCGTGAAGACCACACGCTGTTTGACGTCTGTGCCGATGACCATTGTCAGCGCTACCAGGGTATCACTAAGGAGACCAGCCCACACGTGGCGGAAGCCATCAGACTGACAAGAGGTGAGATTCTGACTTCCGAAGGTGAGATCTGTGACGCACGCTTCTCGAAGTGTTGTGGCGGCGTGACGGAGGAATTTCAATATTGTTGGGAGAACAGCCCCAAGACTTATCTGAAGGCGGTGGCTGACACGGCTGAGATGGTCAAGAGTCAGGAGGACAATAGCAGCGATGCGCTGGTTCCCGACTTGACGGTAGAGGCGGCGGCAGAGCGATGGATACGCTCCACACCACCGGCTTTCTGCAATACAAAAGACAGAGAAGTGCTGTCGCAAGTGCTCAACGACTATGATCAGGAGACCACGGATTTCTATCGCTGGACAGTAGAATATACACAAGAGGAATTGGCTGAACTGATTCAAAGAAAGACGCGACGGGACTTAGGACGCATCCGCGACATCATTCCCTTACAGCGGGGAAAGAGCGGCAGAATCTGGCTGATGAAGGTCATCGGTGAGAACCATGACTTGATCATTGGAAAAGAGTTGGAAATACGACGCGCACTCAGCAACAGCCATCTCTATAGTTCTGCCTTTGTGGTGGACAAAGAAGGAGAGGATGCAGACGGATTTCCCAAGAGCTTTACCCTCCATGGAGCAGGATGGGGACATGGCGTGGGACTCTGTCAGATTGGTGCCGCGATGATGGGTGCCAAAGGCTATGACTATGACAGAATCTTAGCACACTATTATCCCGGTGCCTGTCTCACAAAACAATACGTTTAAAAACAGTTACGACCATTTACGACTATGCTCAATAAAACGAAAGAGAGAACACGAGCAACTTTTCAAGATCAAGAACACAGGTCGCCTTGGCTATGGGTGCCGTCGCTGTCGTTTGCCGACGGATTGCCATTGGTGACGATTATGACTCTATCGGTGATCCTTTATAAACAGCTGGGACTGAGCAATGCCGAGATCACCTTCTATACCTCGTGGCTCTATCTGCCTTGGATATTGAAACCGGTATGGAGTCCGCTCATCAATGTGGTGAAAACCAAACGCTGGTGGATCGTGCTGACAGAAGTGCTCTTGGGTGCTGCCTTCGGCGGAGTAGCCTTCACAATACCTACCTCGTTTTGGCTGCAGGGCTCTCTGTTCTTCTTTTGGGTAATCGCCTTTGCGGGTGCCAGCCACTGCATCTCTGCCGACGGCTTCTATATGCTTGGACTCAACACCCATCAGCAGGCTACGTTCATGGGGATACGATCACTGTTTGACCGTCTGGCCACAATCTTCGCGCAAGGCGTACTCGTGATGATAGCCGGCAATCTGCAGGTGGTATTTCGCAACAGCATCTCCTACTCGTGGAGTCTGACTTTCTTTGGTGTCACTGGGCTGTTTCTACTGCTGTGGCTTTGGCATAACTGTGTATTGCCGCGTCCCAAAGAAGATGCCAAGCGCCCATTTGTCAACTTCAAAACCATCGGAGACGAGTTTACGCATACTTTCCGCACGTTCTTTGCCAAGGAACAGATATGGGTAGCTCTGATGTTCATCATCTTCTTCCGCATGCCGGAGGGACTGATGGAAAAGGTGTCTGCGCTCTTCCTCATCGACTCGGGACATAACGGGGGACTGGGACTCTCACCTCAGGAATATGGACTCGTACAGGGTACCGTGGGCATCATCGGCGTGTCGTTGGGAGGCATCTTAGGAGGTATTCTCGCAGGTAAAGACGGATTGAAGAGATGGATATGGCCGATGGCCTTGGCTTTCTTCCTGCCACAAATGGTCTACCTGCTGCTGAGCTACACACTCTCTTCCAGTCTGTGGATGGTCAGCCTTTGCGTGTTTGTGGAGCAATTCGGCTATGGCTTCGGACTGACTGCCTACACCCTATACCTTATATATTATAGCCGTGGAGAATACAAAACCAGCCACTATGCATTGGCTTCCGCCATCATGTCTCTCTCGATGATGCTGCCGGGATTGGTATCCGGTGCGCTGCAGGATATGATGGGATACCGAGATTTCTTCACGCTCTCACTGGTATTCAGCCTCCTCACCCTCTTGGTGGTAGGACGATTGAAAATCGATAAAGAGTTTGGAAAGGCTGATCAGGAACAAGAAAAGGAACAAGGACAAGAAAAGGAACAAGAGAAAGAGCTGAAAGAAGCATAAGGCTACTGAGCCATACGCCGCCTGGCTTCTCACAGACAGAACGGAAGCTTCAAACAACGCAGTTTCCATCTTTAGCGGACACCAATATTACAAAAACAAAGATGCCGCAACCTCGCAGAATATATTTGCGGAGTTGCGGCATTATCATGTTCACCTGATGTCTATCATTATCATATCTGATAATCATGTTTATTTCACGACACCGATAATCTCTTTCACGCTCTTGCATCCGTGACGCTCCAGCCACTGAGCCATGCCATTCTTGACTTTCACGGTGACAGCGGGATCGATGAAGTTGGCGGTACCAATCTCAATGGCTGTGGCTCCTGCCATCATAAACTCGATAGCGTCTTCTGCTGTCATGATGCCACCCAAGCCGATCACCGGTATCTGTACTGCCTTGGCCACATCATGCACCATTCTCACAGCGACAGGCTTCACTGCCGGACCGCTGAGTCCACCGGTACCGATACTCAACTTAGGACAACGGTGCTCAATGTCGATGGCCATACCCATCAGCGTGTTGATGAGCGACACACTGTCTGCGCCCTCTGCCTCGCAAGCACGGGCGATGTCAGCAATGGATGTGACATTGGGCGAGAGCTTCACGATGAGCGTCTTATGATAGACTTTGCGCACAGCCTTGACCACACTGGCAGCACCCTCGCAGGTGACTCCAAAGGCCATTCCGCCATCCTTCACATTGGGGCAAGAGATATTCAACTCGATGGCCGGAATACGCTCCAACTCATCAATACGCGATGCGCACTCGGCATAGCGCTCAGGCGAGGAACCGCTCACGTTGACGATGAAATGGGTCGGGATGTCTTTGATCTCAGGATAGATGTGCTCACAGAAATAGTCCACACCTTTGTTCTGCAGTCCCACACAATTGAGCATTCCGCTCGCCGTCTCTGCCATACGCGGGTAGTCGTTGCCCTCGCAACGCTCCAGTGTGGTGCCCTTAACAATGATACCACCGATTTCCTCTAAAGGCACTAAGTCGGAAAACTCTACACCATAGCCAAACGTGCCGCTGGCTGTCATGACTGGATTAGCTAATTTGAGATGATGAATATTGACACTTAAATCTACCATAACAACTTCTTAATATTAAACACAGGTCCTTCTTTGCATACACACAGATTGCCATCGACAGTCTTTTCCACACAGCACAGACATGCTCCCAGTCCGCAGGCCATCATATTCTCCAACGATACCTCGCAAGGAATATTCTTCTCTTTGGCAAATCTCGCCACAGCCTTCATCATCGGAGTAGGACCACACGTCTGGATGAAATCGAAATGCTCGCGCTGCAAGACAGAGTGGTTGGTGACAAAGCCTTTCTCACCGGCAGAAGCATCTTCTGTGGTGATATATACCTTACCGATTTTTTTAAACAAATCCAGTTCTAATAAATCTTTAGCAGAACGGGCACCAAGCAGGAATACAGGCTCGCCTCCCTGACGCTTGATCTCAGCACCCTGATAGAGGATAGGAGCCACGCCAACACCGCCACCTACTAATAGCACGCGCAGACGATAATCGTCATCCGGCTTTCCATAGACTGGAGAAGCAGCCTTGTCGTTCTCAATTGTAGCAGTGGCAGCAACACTCTTATCGCTACAAACCGAAGACTTGATTGCAGCCAGATCACTGAAGCCATGACCTAAGGGGAAGAGGCAGTCGAGATGATCGCCAGCTTTGAGCTTAGCTATGTGTTTCGTGCCTTCACCAACAGCGGCCACAAGCAGCCACAACTCATTGCGGGAGACATCTACAAAGTTAATCGATATAGGGCGACGGAGAAAGGTAGTGGGACTGTCCTCAACGTGGATGTTGACAAACTGTCCCGGCATCATCTCCGGAAGAGGTCGCTTGGAAGTGAGCTTGAGCAGAACATGATGATCACTGATATGTTCGTTCGATGCCACTGTCAAGTCCATACAATATTTCTTCATATAAATGGATTTAAAGGGTCTTTCTTCTTAGCAAGAGCATCACCACAGCGATACCGCCTGGCTTACTCATATCTATATTCAGGCTTACACCTTATTATATATAGAGGATTATATTCAAAGGAAAAGCACCCCGCGTTTTCTCATCGGGCTCATCCCTCTGCCATAATTCAGCTACAAACTTACACAAAAAAAACAAGAAATCGGCATTTCTATCCCGACAATATTTCATAGTATCGCAAGAATCGCTTATCCGAAGTCTAACATACAACCTGTTCTGAAGATAAAAACACGATGCAGCACATAAAAAAGACTCCTCATGAAGCAAGCTGCATCGCTCCATGAGGAATTCAAATCAGCCTTATCCCGGTAGCATCTCGATACTGTGAAAGACAGACTTTACTTTTTAGGCACAAACGACTCCCAAGTCTGATCGTCATAGAAGATCCTTATCTCTGTGATCTTTCGTTGTGGCTTGTCAACATATTTCACGATTACCTTTTCAGCCTGAGAGGCAGCCGATCGAGCAGATGAACCACCTTTAGCATTGTCTTGCCCAAAGAGTGAGGGCTGCTGTGCGCCGGAAGCAGTACCAGCCGAAGCCGGGTACCTAGCATTCTGATCACCGTCAGAATGTGATGCATCAAATGCTGTGGCACCATTTGCGGAAGTATCGCCCTCTGCGGTATCAGACTGCTGAGCATTGTCTCCGGCAGTGGGGGAGTTGCTCGCATACATCGGACCGGTGCCAAACATCAGCCAGTTGATGGAGATTTTAGGGAAGTGTTGATGGATATTCTCAACGATCTGCAACGTTGGGCGTGTCCGACCATTGAAGATACCGCTGAGGGTGCCTTCCGAGATGCCTGTGAACTGCGCGAAAATTTTTTGCGTCATGTGCTGATTTTCCATCAGCTTCTTAATTCTGTCTTTCATATCAGGAGCCATAGAGATGAAAAGGGGGATTAAAAACCGCCTTCACTTAAGTATTTGCAAAGTTAAATCAAAAAATCGATATTTGCAAATGTAAAGAGAAGAATTTCGATTCCAAAAAGATATTCAACAAATCGAATAATATAGATTTTAGAATTTGAATATTATAATCGTTATATTATAATTTGCAAATTCAAATATTACCTTCAAAAAGCCTATGAAGCTTTAAATCAACGATTCAAGTCAAGTATTTGGCTTTTATAGGGCTATATCTGCATATTATATATAGGAATGGGCCCAAAAGGGCGATTTTGCAAGTTGAAAGCCTTATATTTATGTATATAACATCTCAAACATCTAATATTACTGTTGATAATCAGACACTTATATTTATATAGAATAACTGCATACTTTTGCGTTTAAGATTGAAAATTTATGTTTATGAATTTGAAGAGTTAAATAAAATAGATGTTCGACAGTCTGAATAATTTAACTATTCAATTTTACAAGCTACATTCTTATTAAGTTCTTCAAATTTAAAGTTTGGAATTCAGTAAGTCAAAATCAAAATAAACGTTAATCCTAAATTCCGATGCGTTTAGGATGCTGTTTTTCATCATTTTGGCGAAAATTCGGGCAAGGATAGGAGTTGGTTCAAATTTTTAAAATCTCAGCAAAAAAAATTAGCCTAACTTCGCTCATTTTGAGGAAGTTAGGCTAAAAAATGGGTATTTTTCAACTTTCAATCTAGAGAAAATCAGGCGTTATTTTGGCGTATTTCGGTGCTTTTTAGTGCAAAATGAAGAAGACAAGCTCCCTCATCAGCTCCTCAGGAGGGGTGTTTGGGTTGTCCAGGCCCTTAATTTTGGCGTCTGTTTCTCCTAGTTTATCCAAAATCTGTAGCGTCTTTCTTCCCGAATAGTTTTTCATACCTGTGAGATAGTCTTTCACGCCCCACGGACTTCTCAAACCCAGATACTCCGCCAAAGCATATTGATCGTTGCGGTTGGGAGCATAATACGCCAGCATAAGATTCTGGAAGAAATTGAAGAGCAGCGGCACGAGGCTGTAAGCAGAGCCAGCTTTGGGGTTACTGTTGAAGTAACTGATGATTTGATTTGCCTTGTAAACATTTTTGTTAACGATGGCATCTCTCAGCTCAAAGGCGTTGAAATCTTTGCTCACTCCCACATTGCGCTCCACGATGTCAGGCGTGATGCGTCTGTTGTTCTCCGGCAGTGAGATGAGCAGTTTGTCGAGTTCGGAAGTGAGTCGGCTGATGTCAGCTCCGATATGGTCAGCCATCATCGCGGCACTTTTCTCGTCGATGGATGCTTTTTGTCGGCTGACATAATCGTTGATGTATTTTGGCAGCTGCCACTCCTTGAGTTTCTTGCTTTCAAAGATGACGCCCACCTTATCGACAGCTGCTGCGAATTTCAGTCTTCTGTTCACGGTACCGTTTTTATAGCAGAAGACGAGAATTGTTTTCGGTTGTGGATGAAGCACATATTTCTCAAGTTTATCAAACGACTTGAGTCCCTGCGCCTCCTTGACGATGATCACCTTTCTGGGTGCCGTCATCGGATACTGCATCGCCAAGTCAGCGACCTGCGCCGCGTTGACATCAGCGCCGAAGACCACGGTAAGGTCGAAGGCCTGTTGCTCGGGGGTGAGGATTTGGTTCTGGAAGAAGTTGCTGAGCTTGTCGATATAGTAGGGCTCATCACCCATGAGCAAGTACACGGGTGCGAACTCTCCGTTTTTGAGCTGTCGCATCAGAGCGTCGAATGAAACTGAAGCTTTCTTTTCTGGCATGTTTCTGTTTCTGTTATCAGTTATTCTCGCGATAAATGACTATCTTTGCACTGTGGAAAACGCAGGAGTTACCCTGCTATGGCTCCACCAAGAATAATCACTTGCAAAGATAACAAAATGATTTCAATCAACCTACCCCATAGCAATATAAAAATAGGAGGGACCCGCGAAAAGCCGACGGTTCTGGACATTCTGCGTCACCGCTATGTGACATTGACACCTGAGGAATGGGTACGTCAGAATTTCGTACATTATCTGATTTCCGAGCTTCACTATCCTTTGGGGCTATTGGCCAACGAGGTGTCGCTTCCGGTAGGCACGAAACGGCTGCGGGCAGACAGCGTACTCTATGACCGTGACATGCATCCAAGGATGATCATCGAGTATAAGGCACCGTCAGTGAAAATCACTCCCAAGGTATTGGAGCAGGTTGCTACCTACAATCTCTTGCTTCATGTCGACTACCTGGTGATGAGCAATGGTCTGACGCACTATTGCTGCAAGATGGATTATGAAAGTAAAAAATATGTATTTCTTCCTGAGATTCCTGCTTACGAAAATCTTTGAATACGAATTCTGTGACATGGATTACTCAACTTCTGCCCGAGTTACGCAGTTACGAGTTACAAAAGTAACAAAAAACCTCATGGCTGTTGACCATGAGGTTTTCTAAAAGGTTACACGGCAGCGTAGCCTTTTGTGGAGTTGTCACGCATGATGTCGCGGATGTTCAACTCCTTGTATTCACCGCCTTGATGTGCTGTGGGATCCGGATGATGAGGTTTGTCTTCCTCATAGCTGAAGTTCTTGTAGTTCAGTTCAGCGCATCCCCACACGATGAGCGCAGCCACGATGAACACGACCAATGCTATTGCTATATTCATAGAGCGTATTGAATTATGATTTGATACGAGTTGAAATTCTGTTGCAAAGGTAGCAAATTTCGCTGTAAAACATTTATTTTCAGAGCAGTTTTTTCAGCGTATCTTTCAGCAAGCCTTTTATCGTTTTCTCTTCACTCCTCTCTGTGCCACAGCTTCCAGTGGGTTGTCAGGCCAATAGTGCTTAGGGTACCGGCGTCGCAACTCCTTTCTTACCTCGAAGTAAGTATCCTGCCAAAAGCTCTGCAAGTCAGCAGTGAGCTGCACCGGCTTGAAGCCAGGGCTGAGCAGTTCCATCAGCACGGGCATCTTACCGTCGTTGACGCGCGGCGTGGCAGTGAGCCCGAAGCATTCTTGAAGCCGTACGCTGAGCACGGGCACCTCCGAGCCTTTGCGGTATCTGAGTTGGACCTTGCTGCCCGAGGGTACCACGATATGTGTCGGTGCCAGCCTGTTCACCTCCTGTTGCTGTTCATAGGAAAGCATGTTCCACAGAACACTCTCCATATCCATTTTTCTCATCTCGCTGACTGTAGTGATCACCTTCCCGTCTTTTTCGAGATAGAAGGGCAGCCACTTCTCCGGTTGCTTGAGCACGGAGTCTGTAGAGAGATCGGGAAGTCCAAGCTCGGGGTGCCACTGCGCCACGAGGGCTACGCGCTCCTGCAGAGCAGCCGTCTTGTCGGTCCAGCTGAACATACTCCTACCCTCCTTCTTCGCAGCCTCACAGATGATGCGCTCCAGCTGCTCCTTCAGCACATTGTCCAGCGGCTTCGTCTTGACTACGAGCGTGCCTATTCTCATCTCTTTCTGGGCGATCACCCCACCCTGATGCGCTATCCACGTGATGTTGTCCCACCACGTGGCAAAGTCATCGAGACTTTGGCTGCTGACCGGTGCGGCAAGGAAAGCCCTTCCCCTCACCCCGTTTCCAGCATACAGCGTAGCGATAGCCAACCACGGGAAGCTAGTGAGCGGATCCGCCGCATCGAGCATCACTTCCTCGCCATTAGCCATGCGGTAGTTGCCGTTATGATCCAGAGCCTTAGCGATGCGCTCAGGATAGGCGGCAGCCACCAGGGCACCAATATCCTCCCGCGCCACATAAGCATTATTGGGATGTATGCCCACCATTCGGTCATATTCTGCTGCAATGTTCCCGATGCGCGTCCATCGTCCCAGCGCTTTCCTTCGTCTTGCGTCCTGCAGAGCCGACACACGCAGCAGCAGATCTGAATACGCATTGCTATCCTGCGCCATCACGTCTTTCTCCTCCAGGATAGCGGCGATGTCGCACGCCAGCGATTTCTCCTCTGCGTTTCGTGCCCGGAGTATCATTCGGGCGATTCTCGGATGGCAGGGCATAGTCGCCATCTTACGCCCCATTGGAGTGATCTGCCCCTCCACGTTGATGGCATGGAGTACCCGCAACTCGTTGCACGCTTTTGCCACATTACCTTTGGGCGGTAGCGTTAGCCAGGGCAGACGCTCAACATCCGTCTCACCGAAAGCCGCCACTTCCAATACCATCGGCACAAGATCGGCATCCATGATTTCAGGTTGTCGCTGCTCCTCCATGCGCTGCTGTGTGGCGTTGGTCCACAGTCGGAAGCAGGTACCCGCAGCCACACGTCCTGCTCTACCCGCTCTCTGCCGTGCCATGTCCATACTGATGCGTACTGTCTCAAGATGACTCAAGCCGTTCGTAGGGTCAAAAACGAGCTTCCTGTAGTAGCCGCTGTCCACCACGATTCTAATGCCTTCAATCGTCAGCGACGTCTCGGCAATGGGCGTGGCCAGCACCACCTTCCTCTCCCCAGGTGCAGAGGGACTGATGGCTTCGTATTGCTGTTGTGGCGGCAGATTGCCGTAGAGCTGGCACACATGGGTGGCACCCAGACTGCTACCCAGCAGTTCCGCGCATCTGACGATGTCGGCTTGTCCGGGAAGAAACGCCAGTATGTCACCTTCCTGCTCACGGTGCGCTCTGCTGACAGTAGCGGCGACGGCCTCAGCAATCTCATTAGGAAGAATATCGTCTTTCGAGAGCACCGTCTCCACGGGATACATCCTACCCTGGCAGGAGACTTCGTGGGCGTCAAGGGCCTGACAGGCAGCTGTGGCGTCGATAGTGGCTGACATCACGACGATGTCCAGGTCAGGTCTGAGGATGCTTCTCGCCTCTTGTGTCAGACAGAAAGCCAAATCTGATTGCAGACTACGTTCATGAAACTCGTCGAAGATGACACAACTCACGCCTTCGAGCGTAGGGTCTTCGGCCAGGCGTCGTGTGAGGATTCCCTCTGTGACCACCTCTATCCTTGTCTTCGACGAGATTTTCTTTTCGAAGCGTATCTGATAGCCTACCGTCTGCCCCACTTCCTCGCCGAGCATCTGTGCCATGCGCAGGGCTACCTGCCTGGCAGCCAAGCGGCGGGGCTCAAGCATGACGATTCTGCCTGGCAAAACGCGGCTGAGCATCGTCAGCGGCAGCAACGTGGACTTGCCGGCACCCGGCGGAGCGACAACCACGGCGGCATGGCGCTGCGAGAGCTCTGTGTTGAGCTGTTCGGCAATAGTGGCAGCTGGCAGCTGGCGGTATTTCTCGATGATATTGATGGATGGCATCGTCTTTGACTCCTTATTATATATAGCTGATTTTACTCCTTATTATATATAGAACCACAAAGTTACTACTTTTACGTGTAAAAAACGCTACCGACGACAATTATCTCAAGAATTTGAGAATTAGATAATTATTCGTTCTGATTGGAATTAAAAGAATTATCAGAATTAACGCAGCTTGATTGCTTATCAGTCTATAAATACGGATCATTTATCATTGTACGTGTTTACTCTCTTTCTTCCTCATAGTGTATATTATATGACCGCTTCAAACACAGATTTTATCCTTACCCTATAAAAATACCCAAAATATTACGCCAATCAAAAAATAAGTAGTACTTTTGCGGTGATTTAAACAAAACTAATTTGTATCATGGTTAAAATCACATTCCCTGACGGTTCTGTGCGTGAGTACGAGCAGGGCGTCACTGGACTTCAAATCGCAGAGAGCATCTCACCGGCTCTCGCCCGCGACGTTGTATCTTGCGGGGTCAATGGTGAGACAACCGAGTTGAACCGTCCCATCAACGAGGACGCAACCATCGCACTTTACAAGTTCGACGACGAAGAGGGCAAGCACACCTTCTGGCACACTTCCGCCCACCTGCTCGCCGAGGCGCTCCAAGAGCTCTACCCCGGCATCCAGTTCGGCTTCGGACCTGCCATCGAGAATGGCTTCTTCTACGATGTCATGCCGCCTGAGGGCAAGATGATCTCCGAAAACGACTTCCCCAAGATCGAGGAGAAGATGAAAGAGCTCGCAAAGAAAAACGAGCCCGTCGTGCGCCGTGAGGTATCCAAAGCCGACGCCATCAAGGAGTTTGAGGCAGACGGACAGAAATACAAGGTGGAGCACATTCAGCAGGATCTCGCTGACGGCACCATCACTACATACACCCAAGGCAACTTCACCGACCTCTGCCGTGGCCCGCACTTGATGAGCACGGGTGCCATCAAGGCCATCAAGATCACCAGCGTAGCAGGTGCCTTCTGGCGCGGCGATGCCAAGCGCGAGCAGATGACACGTATCTACGGCATCACCTTCCCCAAGAAGAAGATGCTCGACGAGTATCTCGTCATGCTCGAAGAGGCTAAGAAGCGCGACCACCGCAAGATCGGCAAGGAGATGGAGCTCTTCATGTTCTCCGACCGTGTCGGCAAGGGTCTGCCTATCTGGCTGCCGAAGGGTACTCAGCTGCGTCTGCGCCTGCAAGATCTGCTCCGCAGCGTGCTCAAGCCTTACAACTATCAGGAGGTCATCACTCCGGGTATCGGCTCGAAAAACCTCTATGTCACCTCAGGGCACTATGCCCACTATGGCAAGGATGCCTTCCAGCCTATCCACACGCCTGAAGAGGACGAGGAGTACATGCTCAAGCCGATGAACTGCCCTCACCACTGCGAGGTCTATGCTCGCAAGCCACGCTCTTACAAGGATCTGCCGCTCCGCATCGCTGAGTTCGGCACTGTTTTCCGCTATGAGAAGAGCGGTGAGCTCCACGGACTGACACGTGTGCGTACCTTCACACAGGACGACGCCCACATCTTCGTACGCCCTGACCAGGTAAAGGCTGAGTTCGAGTCCATCATCGACATCATCCTCAAGGTCTTCCGCATCTTCGGCTTCGACAACTACGATGCCCAGATCTCTCTGCGCGATCCTAAGGACACCGAGAAGTATATCGGTTCCGACGAAATTTGGCAGGAGAGTGAGGACGCCATCCGCCAGGCTTGCAAGGAAAAGGGTCTCAACGCTCACGAGGAGACGGGCGAGGCTGCCTTCTATGGTCCTAAGCTCGACTTCATGGTCAAGGATGCCATCGGCCGTAAATGGCAGTTGGGTACGATCCAGGTCGACTACAACCTGCCGGAGCGCTTCAAACTGGAGTACACCGCTGAGGACAACTCCAAGAAGACACCGGTGATGATCCACCGTGCTCCTTTCGGCTCACTTGAGCGCTTCACCGCTGTGCTCATCGAGCACACTGCCGGCCACTTCCCCTTGTGGCTCACTCCCGATCAGGTGGCTATCCTGCCGATCTCGGAGAAGTACAACGACTACGCCAAGGAGGTCAAGAGCTACCTCGACACGCAGGACGTGCGCGCTTACATCGACGACCGCAACGAGAAGATTGGCCGCAAGATCCGCGACAACGAGCTCAAGCGTGTGCCTTACATGATTGTTGTAGGCGAGAAAGAGGCTGCGGACAAACTCGTGAGCATGCGTAAGCAGGGCGGCGGCGAGCAGGCTACCATGCCGATGACGGAGTTCGCACAGCGCATCAAGGACGAGGTTGCTGAGCAGCTCAAAGAGATCAACGCTTAAACATTTCATTCTCTCCTGACGCTTTCAGGAGGCTTTTCATACCGGGGCGGGAAGCATCGAGGCATGCTTTCCGCCTCGATTATTTACTTCCACGATAAGTCGCCCCTACATAAACTGTCCATTATTACCTGCAAAACATTTTATTTTCCCCTCCCACTTGGAGAGGGGCTGGGGTGAGGCTACTCATGTGATACTGGGTACCATATTAAGGTATTTATTCTTCCACGACCGTCATGCTCATCGTGATGTCCTCTTTCGGACGATCATCGCGTAGCGTTGCCACGTTTTGAATTTGCTCCACCACATCGAGGCCATCGACAACCTCACCAAAAACAGTGTACTGGTTGTCAAGGAAAGGCGTACCACCCACAGTGGTGTAGACCTGCACCTGCTCCTCAGTAAACGACAGCTTGCCCATCTCGCGGCTTCTGCGCTGCGTCTCCTCCACGAGCCGGTCCTGCAGTTGCTGCAGTCCCGCACGGTCACGGTTGCGGCGCAGTGTCATGATCTCGTCGCGATGCTCACGGGCCAGTGTGTTGAAGATCGTCTGCTCCTGCTGCATCGCCATCTGACGCTCCATCTGCTTGAGTTCCTGTGGCTTGTACACCTTGCCCCATACGATATAGAACTGACATCCGCTGCTTTCACGCTCAGGATTAACCTCATCGCCCAGCCGTGCGGCACTCAGCGCACCACGCTTATGGAAATACTTAGGATAGACCATCTCTGCAGGTATCGTGTAGCCCGTGTCGCCCGTACCCAGCGTCTTGCCCTTGGGTGCGCCCTTGCTCTCCGGGTCACCGCCCTGAATCATGAAATCCTTGATGACGCGGTGGAACAGCGTACCATCGTAAAACCCTTCCCGCACCAGCTTGATGAAGTTGTCACGATGCTTGGGTGTCTCGTCATACAGGCGCACGGTGATGTCGCCCAATGTTGTTTGAATCTTTATCACAGTCATACTTATTTTTATTAATGCATTCAGATTTCTATTTCTCGAAGTGCTGATAGTCCTTCACACTGCGCCACGCCCCACCCCAGCGAAATCCATGAGCGACGAACAGCCGATAGAGCAGGTCGCTGTGCGTGATCTTATGCGCGAACGTAGCCGAGCGGTCGGCATAGCGTGAGGCTGTGGCAGGCTGTATCGTCGTCTTGCCGTGACTGCGTCGCACACAGGGGTTGTAGAGCGGATTAATGTCAACAGCAAGCCCCTCGGCATGCTTCGAGAGCTTGGCAGAACCTTTCACCATACGGTAGCAAAAACAGCTGGTGTTGTTGGCGCGCATCGACTCCTCATCGCTGGCATGATAGTCGTCAATGAGCCGCATCTGTCCGATGGGATAACGCTGCTGATAGAGTTCACGAAAGATAGCGACGAGATCTGCGGCTATCAGTTTGTTGCACACCAGTTCGCCGATATGGGTGTACCCATCGAAACCGACATAGAGCGTGCGAACATAACGGAGCGACGACCGCGCTATGGTGCAGCCGACGGGATAGGAGCGGCCACGCATACGTGCAAAGACAGCGTCAGAGATCGGTTCTGCCAGAAAACAGCGCGCAAGCCCATAGTGACTCACCGCCTCGGCGCTCACCACGCATCCGGCCTGCCACAACTGTAATTGGCGCAGGTCTTCCCGGAGCGGTTGTCCTTGAGCAGCGATGCTCGTCAGACTCATCAGAGCGATGAGCATTAGAAAAAAATATCGTTTTTTCATGCCTTATCTGTTTGTTTACTGTTGAATCGTATAACAAGATGTGTGCTGCAAAGATATAAAAAACAAAACGAACAAAAGAAAATATAAGCAGGAAGAAGAGCACCGATGGATAAAAATCATTATCTTTGTAGGTGTAGAGCATCTTCAAGCAAGTAGACACTCTGCTTATCATTCTAAATCATGACACTATGAGCAAGAAAAAAATCGTACTGGTCACCGGAGCTACCAGTGGCATTGGTGAGGGCTGCGCTAAGCGTTTTGCCCAAGGAGAATACCGCGTCATCATCACGGGCAGAAACCGCGAGAAACTTGACAACTTGAAAACGAGTCTGGAGGCCGATGGCACAGATGTACTGACGTTAGCCTTTGACGTGCGCGACCGTGAGGCGGCTCGCAAAGCCGTGGAGAGTATTCCCGACGATTGGAAAGACATCGACGTACTGATCAACAACGCCGGATTGGCCCGTGGTCTGGAACCGGAATACAAGGGCGACTTTGACGACTGGGATCAGATGATCGACACCAATATCAAGGGTCTGCTGACCATGACGCGTCTCATCGTGCCCAGTATGGTCAGCCGCAACAGCGGACACATTATTAATATAGGTAGCGTAGCGGGTGATGCCGCTTATGCCGGAGGCAATGTTTATTGTGCCACAAAGGCTGCCGTGAAGGCTATCACCGATGGACTGCGCATTGACGTGGCCGACACCCGGCTACGCGTGACCAACATCAAGCCCGGACTCGTGGAAACCAACTTCTCCAATGTGCGCTTCCATGGTGACACACAGCGCGCCGACAATGTCTATCGGGGCATCAAGCCGCTCACCGGTGACGACATTGCCGACGTGGCTTTCTATGCCGCCAGCGCACCCGAGCATGTGCAGATTGCAGAGGTGCTCGTCCTCGCCACACATCAAGCCAGCGGCACCGTGATACATCGTGAGAAATGACAGGGGAAAGACTATGAGTAAATACAAGTGAAAGACTATGAGTAAACCAACCATTACCATGCTGGGGACGGGCAGTGCGCTTGTTTCCCGCTGCTTCAATACGTGTTTTGTGCTGCAGAGCCTCGACGGCACCCGGCTTCTGGTTGACACTGGCGGCGGCAATGGCATACTGACCCAACTGAGGCTGGCAGGTATCGACCGGGGCGACATCAGTCATCTCTTCATCACCCACGCGCATACCGACCATATCCTTGGTGCTATTTGGCTCATCCGTATGACGCTGCAGCGCGACCGCCCCAAGCAACTCCATATCTTCAGCCACCAGCGTGTCATCGACTTGCTCAATCTCTTCTGTCAGTCGTTGTTGCCAAAGAAGCAGACCGACAAGATACCCGACCGCATTGTTTTTCACGTGCTTCAGGACGGCGACTGTTTTCAAGTTGGCGACATGCAACTGCAGTGCTTTGACATCCACTCTACCAAAGAAAAGCAGTTTGGCTTCACTGCCCTTCTTCCTGATTGTCAGAAACTCGTCTGCTTAGGCGATGAACCATATAATGAGGCTTGCCGTGCCTATGCTTTGAACGCTGATTGGCTGATGAGCGAGGCCTTCTGTCTTTATGCCGACCGTGAGCGCTTCAAGCCCTATGAGAAACACCACAGTACTGCTCTCGATGCCGCTCGCAACGCCCAATCTCTTGCCGCCCGTCATCTCATCCTCTATCATACCGAGGAAGAGACGCTTGACACGCGCAAGGAACTCTATACGCGTGAGGCCAAGAGCGTCTACCCGGCTCCCGTCTTTGTACCCAACGACTTAGAGGTGATCGCGCTGGAGTGAGACTGGAGCTTTCCTAAAAGGTTTCTTTGTGCATTACCGATAAATTAGTTCAAAAAAGAGATTCAGCCAATACACCGAATCTCTTTTTTGCATCTATCAGATGACGCCTATTGTGTGGAAAAGATAAGCGACAAAATACCCGACGATCGTTGCCGTGAAGACATGGATGAGACCCGGAATCATGAAGGAGTGGTTAAAGAGATATTTACCGATGACCGTAGTTCCCGACCGGTCGAAGTTGACAGTGGCGATGTCGGATGGATAGTTGGGGATGAAGAAATAGCCATAGACCGAAGGCATCACGCCCAAGAGCACCCAACCGTCGATGCCGAGAGAATAGGCCAGCGGAAGCATAGAGACTACGACAGCACCTTGGCTGTTGATAAGCACGGAGACGAGGAAGAAAGCAATGGCTATGGTCCAAGGATAGGCCGTGACCAAGTTTGTGAGCATAGCCTGCATCTCGGGTTTGTAGTTGTCGAAATAGGTATTGGCCATCCAGGCGATACCATAAATAGCCACGACAGCCACCATACCGCTCTGCCATACAGCACCGCTGACGGCAAGTTTGGGCTTGGCCTTGCAGAAGATGACCATCAGAGCAGCAGCAGCGATCATCGTGATTTGAATGACGATATTCATCGTGATTGGCTCCGTCACTTTCTCGGTGACACCGGCTACCACCACGCCAGCCTTAGCCAATTGCTTGGCCGATTCCGTCACGCCATTAGCCAAGGTGATCTGCTCCGGTCCGCCACTGACCACCTGCACCTGATCGAAGCTGGGCAAGAGATTGATGCCCATCATCGACGTGAGAGAAAACATCACAATGATACCTAAAGCTACGAGGAAGATGTAAACCGCACGCTTGCTCTCCGGGGCTATCTTCTTGTCCAAAACGGTGGCACTGTTGCCATAGATGTAGTTGTGCTGTACGGGGTCCTTCAGTCTTGCCTGAAACAGAGGATCCTTGTCCAGGTCAAGTCCCCGGTGCCAGCTATAGGCTACGGCCATGAGGATGCCACAGATACAGGCCGGGATGGTGACCATGATGATCTGTATGTTGCTCACATGATAGCCGTTTTCAGCCGAGATAGCAGAGAAAGCCACCACAGCGGCAGCAATTGGCGAGCAGGTGATACCAATCTGTGAGGCGATGCTGGCGATACCGCAGGGGCGCTCCGGGCGTATGCCTTTCTTCAGGGCAATGTCGCAGATGATCGGCATGAGCGTGTAGACGACATGACCAGTGCCCACGAGCACGGTGAGGAAAAACGTGGTGAACGGAGCCAACAGCGTGATGCGGTCGGGGTGCTTGCGAAGAATTTTCTCTGCTATCTGTATCATCCAATCCATGCCGCCCGAGGCTTGCAGCATACCGGCACAGGTCACTGCGGCTATGATGATATAGATCACATCAGTAGGTGGCGTACTCGGTTTGAGATGAAAGCCGAATACCAAAATGGCCAAGCCTATGCCGGAAATGGCTCCAAGGGCAAGACTTCCGTAGCGGGCACCTATCCACAGTGCCCCGAGCACCACAAGGAGCTCTACGATCATGAGTATAGACATAATAGTGAAGGTTTAATGATTGGCTCTTTTAGAGCTTAAGATTATTATATGGCAAAGATAAACTCTTTTTTCGAAAAAAGCAACAGCCGTAGAGATTTTTTGGGGGAACTCCTATCAAATCATACTTTTCCTTTTCTTGCTTACCAACATCTTAGATTCTTTTACCTTGATTGCAGAAACTCAATGATACTATTTGCTAATATGGAAGAAAAGCCCTATATTTGCAAGTGCAAAAACGACATACACCTATTTATATATAGGTATCATCATAACCCCTCTAATCATCAATAACCATGAAAGGAAATTTTGTTTATCACAATCCGACCAGACTCTATTTTGGTCCCGACAGTCTCAACGGACTGAAAGAAGAACTGAAGAAATACGGCCCCAACATCATGCTCAACTATGGTGGGGGAAGCATCAAACGCAATGGCATCTACGACGAGGTGATGGCCGTGCTCAAGGAGGCTGGTAAGACCGTGGTTGAGAACCCCGGCGTGATGTCGAACCCCACGCTGGCCAAGCTGCGCGAGGGCGTGAACATCGCCCGCAAGCATCAGGTCGACCTCATCCTTGCCGTGGGTGGCGGCAGTGTGTGCGACTACTCCAAGGCTGTGGCAGCATGCGCTCACTACGAAGGCGACTATTGGGACGCTTTCTATCTGAAACAGCAGAACCCACCACAGAGTCAACAGATTCTGCCCGTGGCATGCGTGTTGACGATGGCTGGAACCGGTAGTGAGATGAATGCCGGAACCGTCATCACCGATGCCGACACCAAGCTGAAGGTGGGGCACGTCTACGACGAGCGGCTCCTGCCACAGTTCTCCATCCTCAACCCCAACTTCACGCTGACCGTGCCCGTAGAGCAGATGAAGGCTGGTATCTTCGACATCATGAGCCACATCCTGGAGCAATACTTCTCCGATGACGACGACAACACATCGGACTATCTCTCTGAGGGTTTGATGCATAGTCTTATCGTCGCTGCCCGCAAAGCCGTGAAGGATCCGAAGGACTATGAGGCCCGCAGCAACATCATGTGGACTGCCACCTGGGCTCTCAACGGACTCATCAACAAGGGCAAGAAAGAGGACTGGGAAGTGCACATGATCGGACACTCTGTTGGTGCCTGGACACATGCGCCCCACGGCTATACGCTTGCTGCCGTGTCGCTGGCTTACTATCGCAAGATCATGAAGTTCGGACTGAAGAAATTCGTGCGCTTTGCTGAAAACGTGTGGGGCATCAGCCCGCAGGGTAAGACCGACGAGCAGATTGCCAATGAGGGTCTCGACGCATTGAAGGCTTGGATGCAGGAAATTGGACTGCCGCTGACATTGAAAGAGATCGGCGCCACCGACGATATGCTCGATGGCATCGCCCGCGGCACCTTCCTCCTCGATGCCGGCTATCATCAGCTCACTCACGACGAACTCATGGAGGTGCTCCACGAGAGTATGTAATAATTGGCAATGACTTATAAGCAACTCGACCTCTTCGCCACTGACGACGAAGAGGAGAAAATAAAGAAAGAGGTGGAGGGCATAGACCTTTCGCCTCTTTTTGAGCGACTGGCCAAGAGTCAGTTTCGCAGCTCGTTTTATCTCAATGCCAAGGACAAGGCCTATATTCAAGACAAGGGCTGGGAAAAGATAGAGCAGGGCACGCGAGAGACTATAGCCCGGCGGCTGGCTCCAGCCTTCATCGCCAACGACGGCAAGCAGACACCCATGCGCCATGGCATCTTCCCGCCTTTCATCGCCCAGCACGCCACTGGCTGCTGCTGCCGTGGCTGTTTGGAGAAGTGGCATGGCATTCCCAAGGGCCGTCAGCTGACGATGCGTGAGCAAATCTATCTCACGCGCGTCGTCATGGAATGGCTGCGACAGCATGATGTGTAGCCCGAATGAGTCATGAACATCCGTGTACCAGCACGAGCCATGACATTCATGCGGAAACACAAACGATCAGAACAACTTCATCCAGTCGTCGAAGTTCTCGTTTTGAAAGGTGTGGATGCCATTGCGCTCAGCAGCCTCGCAGTTCACCTCCAAGTCATCAATGAAAAGCGTGGCGTAGGGATCAATGGCTGCGTCTTTGATGACTTGCTGAAAGATCACATCATCGGGCTTTTTCATGTGCATCTCCTGCGAGAGGAATGTCTTCTCGAAATAGTCCTCTACACCATAGTGATTCATCGGGAAAAGCTTCTCCTTGCAGTATTGCCAGTGCAGATCAATGGTATTGCTGAGCAGGAAGACGCGGTGCCCTTCTCTTCTCAGTTGCAGCAACTTACGTTTCTTCTCATCGGGGATATACAGCAGCATCGCGTTGGCAGCAGCCGTGATCTGCTCGTCGGTGGCAGCAGAATGAGTAGTTTCGCGAACCGCATCAAAGAATTGTTTGTTGCTCATCAGTCCCACGCCCATCGCCTGGAAGAGTTTCAGCCCCTCGGCATACTCTCGGATGTGGTCCTTCTTAGGCCAACCCAAATTCTCAAACGCACGCATTGTGGCAGCCTCATCGAGTTTGACGAGGACATTGCCCAAATCAAATATGATATTCTCGTAATTCATCATCGATTGCTTTTCTTCATTTTGCTGTTTCTCTGAGTCTTTATTCAGACTTCAACGTCGCAAAGTTAATCAAAATTCTGCGTATAGAGTGTTTCTTAGCCTCTTTCTTATCAAGAATTTGAGAACTATAGACCTCTTTTTTATCAAGAATTTTAGAATTATCTGAGCAATAATGGGAATGGATAGGAATTTAGTGAGATGAAGCAATAGGCTTGCCTTCTTTCTTATCATTCTCCTAATCCCATCCGTTAAGTAATAATTCTCTAATTCTGGCCCAAGGGGGATTGTCCGTGGCGGACGGATGCCGCTGCCTAACCAAAGAACTTGATATGATAGCGTGCTAAAACTATTTTTTTTGCTTACCTTTGCGGTCATGGAACAAGAAAA